>JAICRD010000061.1 GCA_025937535.1 Chloroflexota bacterium
CATGCACGGCGCGCAGGGAGGCGATGTCCTCGAGGGCCATCTGCGACGGCCCGTCCTCGCCGATGCTGACGCCGGCGTGCGAGCCCGCCAGCGCGTAGTTGGCACGGCTGATGGCCGACATGCGAACGAAGTCGTAGGCGCGGCTCAGGAAGGCGGCGAAGGTCGCGGCGAACGGCTTCCAGCCGCGAACCTGGAACCCCACCGCACTGGCGATCATCTGCTGCTCGGCGATGTAGACCTGGAAGAACCGGTCCGGCAGCGCATCGGCGAACTCCTCGGTGTAGGTGCTGTTGCCGACCTCCCCGTCGAGCGTCACCACCTTGGGGTTCGCCTTGCCGAGCGCCACGAGCGCGTCGCCGAACGCCTTGCGCGTCGCCTCCTTGGTGCCCGGCTCGTACGACGGCAGGCTGAGCTCGCCGGCCGGGAACTCGTGCGGCGTGCCGTCGAAGGTCGGCGTGGGGACGGCGACCGCGATGTTTCGAATGCCGCCGAGCTCCTCGATCGCCGCGGCCTCGTCCTCGATCGGCTTGCCGTGCTTGCCGTTCTTGTTGGCGACGGCGGCGACGCCGTGGCCCTTCTCCGTCTTGGCGATGATCACCGTCGGACGGCCCTCGGTGGCCACGGCCCGTGTGTAGGCGTCGTCGATGGCGGCCACGTCGTGGCCATCGATCTCGATGGCGTTCCAGCCGAACGCCTCCGCCCGCCGCCGGTAGGCGCCGAGGTCCCAGCCGTGCATCGTCTCGCCGGTCTGGCCGAGGCGGTTCACGTCGATGATCGCGGTGAGGTTGTCGAGGCCGTGGAAGCCGGCGTGCTCGAATGCCTCCCACATCGAGCCCTCGGCCATCTCGGAGTCGCCACAGAGGCACCAGACCCGATACGGCAGGCGGTCGAGCTTCTTGCCGGCGAGCGCGATGCCCACGCTGAACGGCAGCCCCTGGCCCAGGCTGCCGGTCGCGACGTCGACATACGGCAGGACCGGCGTGGGATGGCCCTCGATCCGCGAGCCGAACTGGCGGAAGGTGAGCATCTCCTCGTCGGTGATGCCGCCGGCTGCCTTGTACATCGCGTACAGCAGCGGGGACGCGTGACCCTTGCTGAAGATGAGGTGGTCGTTACGCGGATCGTCCGGCTTGTCGAAGTCGTAGTGCCAGTGCTTCGACATGAGCACGGCCATGAGGTCGGCCGCCGACATGGAGGAGGTGGGATGACCGCTGTTCGCGGCGCTGCTCGATCGAACCGAGTCGACGCGCAGCTGCTGGCCGAGCTCGCGCCACTCATCGTGCTGGGAGGTCATGGATGATGGCTCCGCAAGTTGTCTGCCGAATTTGCGCGTGCCAGCCCATCATAGGACGGATGCGCCGATGCGGCCGGTGAGCGACCAAGCGCGCAACGAAAATGGGCGGCTCCCGAAGGAGCCGCCCGCATCGGCTTCGAATGAGGAGCGAGGACTAGCCGCGCATCATCCGGAAGCAGTCGGAGCAGTAGACCGGGCGAGCGCCGGTCGGACGGAACGGCACCTGCGTCTCGTTCCCGCAGCGGGCGCAGACGGCGTCGTGCATTTCGCGCGGACCGCGCGAGTACCCGCCACCGCTGAAACCGCCACCGCCGCCGTAGCTGCTCGCGCCGCCGCCGGACGCCCGGCGCTGGGCGCGGCACGACGAGCAGCGCTTCGGAGCAGAGGCGAAGCCCTTCTCCGCGAAGAACTCCTGCTCGGATGCGGAGAACACGAAGTCGATGCCGCAGTCCGTACAGGTGATCACCTGATCGGTGTAGGTCACTGAAGGACCCCTCCCAACAAAGGATTGAAACCACGCCGATTCCGCCCGCTCGACGCCGGCCCGGGATCTTGCCACTGCCCCGAGGCCGACGGTTGGACGTGGTGAGGGGAGAGGAAGGGAGCTGGTGGCGCCGCTCAATGCGGCTTCGACGCGCGGAGTATTACCCGATGGCGCCGCCGTGGGCAAGTACGAATTGCGGCTAGGATTCGACGCATGCGCACGATCGTTTCCGTCATCGGCGTCCTGCTCGTTCTCGGCGGGCTGGTATGGGTCGCGCAGGGGCTCAACCTGCCCTTCGCTCCGAGGAGCTTCATGACCGCCGATCGCGCGTGGATCCTGATCGGCGCGGTCACCGCCGCGGTCGGCGCGCTCGCCGTTGGATGGGCTCGCCGCCAGCCTGGACCGATGCGCTAGGCGACCTCGACCCCCGCGTCGGCCATCTCCGACAACGCCTCGTCGCCGTGGTGCGGCTCGAGGTTGACGGGCGCGCACGCCTTGGCGAGCACGGTGACGTCGAAGCCGAGATTGACGGCATCCAGGGCGGTCGCCCGGACGCAATAGTCGGTCGCGAGGCCGCACACCACGACCCGCTCGATATTCGCCTCGCGCAGGAGCGATTCCAGCTCGGTCGAGGTCTCCTCACCCGTCCGCGGGTCGCGCATGGTGAAGCCGGAGTAGCCGTCCTCGCCATTCTGCCCCTTGCGCACGCGCGGGGCGGTGGCCGGGAGCCGGAACGCCGGGAACAGCTCCGCGCCCCACGTGCCGGCCACGCAATGCACCGGCCACGTGCCGCCGTCCTTGGCGAAATGCGGCGTCGACTCCGGATGCCAGTCCTGCGTTGCCACGATCAGCGAGCCCGCGGCGTGCGCCTGCTCGACCGCGACGTTGATCTCGGTCACGACATCGCCGGCGCCCTGAACGGCAAGCGATCCCGCAGGGTCGGCGAAGTCGTTCTGGAGATCGACCACCACCAGGGCAGTCCGCGCGTCGTATCGGCCCATGTCATCGATGGTAGCCGCTGCGCTCCGATGTGGCGCACCGCGGTTCCCTCCTTCCGGTCTCGATCAATCGAGCTCAATCCACCGGAGCATGTACTCGCGCTGCGTTTCCGCGATGTAGCGAGTGTAGGCACGCACCAGGCGCACACCGGCGCGCAGCTCACGCTCGTCGAGGCTCGATAGATCGCGGAAACAGGGCTTGGCCGGCCCGTCCGGTGCAATTCGCTCGATCTGGCGAGACTGATCAGCCGGGGAAGATTCGCCTCAGCCGCCGATACGCCCGCGAAGCCGTACCGCGGGTCGCGGCGCCCGGGGTCGACGGTCGAACGAATGCCGATCGCGGCGGCCATTCGTCGTTCGGGTCATCGTCCTCATCGGCCCCTGAACCGGCCTCTGCCTGCGGCTCTGACTCGGGCAAGGGCTCCGCGGCGCGGCCGGCGGCCCGCAACGCGGCGATCGCTTCTTCGAGGTCCTGCGCCCCCGGAAAGGCGCGCGCCGAGGCGCGGTGGACGGCCGGCGCGTCCGGCTGGGTCCCGGTTGGCGCGACCTCCATCTCGTCGGCGCCGCTGGCATCGACTGGCTCCCCGTCCGCGGTGAGTGCGCCGCCGGCTTCCGCCGCCGATGCATCGGGCTCCCGACCAGTGTCGGCCTCTTCCGTCACCGCAGCGGTGGCGGGCTCGGCCTGCTCGGATGGCGGCTCCACCACGGGCTCATCGACGATGTTCGTTGATGAAACGGCTTCGTCGATCTCGGCCGCAAACCAGTCGGGCTCTTCGATGTCGGTGGTGTAGCGCTCAGCGTCCCACGCGACCGGCTCGATCTCGGCCCCGGCCACGGCCGATTCGGCCTCAGTTGGGGCGGCCGATGCGGCTTCCGGGCCGATGTCGGATGCCTCGGCAGCGTCTTGCGGCTCGGGCTCGGTTCCGACGGCCGCGCCCGCCGTGGCCTCCGTCTCAGCGATCTCCGGCTCGTCTTCAACGGGCGCTCCGAGGTCTGACTGGGACGCGGCATCGGTCACGAGCGGAACGGGTTCCTCGACCGGCTCGAACGTCGGGCCCGGCTCGTCGAAGACCGGCTCCGATGCAACTGCGATCTGTTCGGGCTCCGCGGAGACCTCGACCGGCTCGGGCTCGACCGCGATCGGCTCGGGTGCAGCCCCACTCGGCTCGGGCTCGACCGCGACCGGCTCAGGTGCACCCTCACTCGGCTCGGGCTCGACCGCGACCGGCTCAGGTGCCGCCTCAACCACCACGGCTTCCGGGCCGATGTCGGATGCCTCGGCTGCGTCTTGCGGCTCGGGCTCGGGTCCGACGGCCGCGCCCGCCGTGGCCTTCGTCTCAGCGATCTCCGGCTCGTCTTCAACGGGCGCTTCGAGGTCTGACTGGGGCGCGGCATCGGTGACGAGCGGAACCGGTTCCTCGACCGGCTCGAACGTCGGGCCCGGCTCGTCGAAGACCGGCTCCGATGCAGCTGCGATCTGTTCGGGCTCCGCGGAGACCTCGACCGGCTCGGGCTCGACCGCGACCGGCTCGGGTGCACCCTCACTCGGCTCGGGCTCGACCGCGACGGGCTCGGGTGCCGCCTCAACCACCACGGCTTCCGGGGTGACCGACTCGATCGCGCTCTCCAGCACCGCCGTCTCCTCGGGGGCGAGCGCGACGACCTCGTTCGCTCCCTCGGCGATGGGGATTTCGTCCGCGCCGGCAGCCTCGCGCGGAAGCCCGACATCGGCGCCGGCATCCGATTGCTGTCGTTGAGCCGCGATCCCGGCGGCGTCCATGGCCGGGGGGAGCTCCGGCGGGCTTGGATCCTGCGCACGGGCGAGCGCCTCGGCGAAGGACTCGGTGGCCCGGCGAGGACCGCGCGCACGGGCGCGCCGATCCTCCTCCTCGGCGACCTCGTGCTGCCCGGTGGGCGGGGGCTCGACCGTTGCTGCGGGCATGACGGCGCGCTCGACCGGCGGCGGCATCGGTGTCGACGACCACCCCGCCGGCTGCGGCTGCCCCATCGGCAGGCGGAGGTCCATCCGGGCCTCGAGAAGATCGACCCGCGATCGCAGTGAGGCGACCTCGCCCCGCGCCTCGCCAAGCGCCAGCAGCGCCTGCCCGTAGCGTTCGGTCAGATTGCGGAACTCGGTCAGCAGCTCTCGGAACGGCGAGAGCTCGCCTTCCGGCTCACGTGAGCCGCCAGCGCCGTTCGGCCCCCTGGGCTCGACCGGCCCAGGTGCGGGCCGGGGCTGGAGGTAGACGCGCATGCCCGTTTCGCCCTCGGGCGCTCCGGACAGAACGCCACGAGCAAGCAGCTCCCAGACGCGCTCCGTCGGCACGCCCAGGACCGATGCCGCCTCCGTGACCGAATAGCCTTCCATTCGGGCGCTAGGGTAGCGCCTCCCCCCAAGCGTGAAGGCGCGCCTCAGGCGGTCAGCTCTCCGAGCGCGGCCACCAGCCGATCCACCTCATCGAGGGTGTTGTAGTGCACCAGGCCGATGCGGACGAGGCCGCCGATGTCGGACAGGCCCAGTGCGCGGACGAGCTCCCAGGCGTAGAAGTCGCCGTCCCACACGCTGATCGCCCGATCGGCGAGGTGCTGCGCGACGGGGCGCGCGTGGTGCCCGGCAACGGTGAATGAGAAGGTCGGCACCCGCTCGTCGACGCGATCGGGATCCGAAAGGCCGTGGAGTTGCAGACCCTCGACGGTGGCCAGTCGCTCGAGCGTTCCTCGCGACAGGTCTCGCTCATGCTCCCGGATGGCCGACATGGCGGCGCGCAGCCGTCCGCGACGGGTGTCGTCACCTGCCACGTAGCCGTAGGCCGCCCCGAGCGTCTCCAGATACCGAAAGGTGCCGAGCAGGCCGGCGAGCGACTCGTGGCTTTGCGTGCCGACCTCCCACTTGCCCGGCAGCTCCTCACCGGCCGGCCGCACGCGGTACGCCGCGAGCCGCTCGAGCAGATCGCGGCGGCCGTAGAGCATGCCCAGGTGCGGCGCGAAGAACTTGTACGGGCTGCAGACCAGGAGGTCCGCCTGCAGTGCCGCGACGTCGATCGGCATGTGTGGCGCGGCGTGCACCGCGTCGACATAGGTCAGGGCGCCAACCGCGTGGGCGGCCTCGATGGCGCGGCCGACGTCGGTGATCGTGCCGAGGGCGTTCGACGCGAGCCCGATCGCCACGACCTTCGTTCGATCGCCGAGCACCGAGTCGAGCGAATCGAGGTTGAGCGTCGCCCCGTCATCGGCGAGCTCGATCCAGCGGACGACGAGGCCGCGGTCCTCGGCCAGGGCCAGCCATGGCGCGACGTTCGCGTCGTGGTCGAGCCGCGTCACCACGATCTCGTCGCCGGGCGCCAGGTCGCGACCGATCGCACGGCTCACCGCAAAGGTCAGGGTCGTCATGTTCGGACCGAACGCGATCTCGTCGGGATCGTGGGCGCCGACGAAATCGGCGGCCGCAGCGTGGACCTCGCGGAGGAGCGCATCGGTCTCGACCGATGCGGTGAAGGCGCCACCATGGTTGGCGTTGCTGCGCTCGAGATAGTCCGCCATGGCGGCGATGCATTCGCGCGGGACCTGCGTGCCGCCCGGGCCATCCAGGTATGCGACGCGCGAGCCATCAAGCGTCCGCGTCAGCGAAGGGAAGTGATCGCGCAGCGCGGCGACGTCCAGGCCGCGCTGCTCGCGGATCGAGGTCATGGCCGCATCCTACTGTGAACCGCCCGCTATCATCGACGCCCGTGACCTCCCTCCACGTACCGACCCTGCCGGGTCATGATTTCAACCTGCCCGCCGAGCTCCAGGGCCTCGATGAGCTCGCCTACAACCTGTGGTGGAGCTGGACGCCACGGGCGCAGTCGCTCTTCAGCCGGATCGACGTCGGCGCCTGGTCCCGGCACCGCAACCCGATCCCGGTCCTGCGCTCGGTCGACCAGGCGCGCTGGGCGGAGCTGACCGCCGACGAGGACTTCATGGTCGACGCCAGCCGGGTGCTCGACGAGTTCGGCCGCTACATGAGCAACGGCTCCGAGTCGTGGTACCGCTCGTCGCCGGAGCGGCAGATGCCCGGGCCGATCGCCTACTTCTGCGCGGAGTTCGGCATCCACGAGTCGATGCAGATCTACTCTGGCGGCCTCGGCATCCTGGCCGGCGACCACTGCAAGTCGGCATCCGATGCGGCGCTGCCCTTCGTCGGCATCGGCCTTCTCTACCGCCGCGGCTACTTCCGCCAGCAGATCGACGCCGATGGGCACCAGGAGCACGCCCAGCCCGATATCGACCCGTCACAGCTGCCGCTGCGACGAGCGCGCGGGCGCGATGGCGCCCCGGTCGTGGTGAAGGTGCAGATCGCGGAGCGCGACGTCCACGCCGCCGTGTGGGTCGCGCAGGTCGGACGGGTGCCCATCCTTCTCCTCGACACGGATGTGCCGATCAATGACAAGGCCGACCGGCCGATCACCCACATCCTCTACGTGCGCGGCCGCGAGATGCGGCTCTGCCAGGAGCTCGTGCTCGGCATCGGGGGCGTCCGCGCGCTCCGCGCGCTGGCCATCGAGCCGGCGGTCTGGCACCTCAACGAGGGCCACTCGGCCTTCCTGCTCCTCGAGCGCGCGCGCGAGCTCGCGCGCGCGACGCCTGGGATCGCCGCGGGCGAGGCGTTGCGGCGGGTGGGCATCGACGCCGTCTTCACCATCCACACGCCCGTCCCCGCCGGCAACGAGGTGTTCGGCCGCGACCTGGTCGTCCCGGCCCTCGCGTCGTGGTTCGAAGCAACCAAGGCCGATCCATCCGAGCTGCTCGAGCTCGGCCGAGGACACACCGATGACCCGAACGCGCCGTTCGACATGACCGCCTTCGTCCTGCGCCATGCCACCGGTGCCAATGCCGTGTCACAGCTGCATGGCGAGACGGCCAACCAGACATGGCGCGAGCTGGCCGGCCACCCGATCGGTGCCATCACCAACGGGGTCCACGTCCCGACCTGGCTCGGTCGGCCCGTGCGGCGCATCATCAAGGAGGCGATCGGCGTGCCGCTCGGCGTGGACCTCAATGGCCCCGATCCGCTCGCCGGCTTGGGCACGCTGGACGATGCCGAGCTGTGGGGTGCGCACCAGCAACAGAAGCGCGAGCTGGTGGCCTTCCTCGAGGGCCGACTGGCGCGCCAGTTCGCGCGGCACGGCGAGTCGCCGACGCTGCTGCGCCAGGTGCGTGGCGTGCTCGATCCGGACGCGATGACGATCGGCTTCGCGCGGCGCTTCGCCACGTACAAGCGAGCCGACCTGCTCTTCAGCGACGAGGAACGGCTGGCGCGGATCCTCGCCTCCCCCGAGCGTCCGGTGCAGGTCATCATCGCCGGCAAGGCGCATCCGGCCGACCGTCCGGGCCAGCAGGTCATCCAGCGCATCTTCGAGCTGTCGCGCTCCGATCGGCTGCGCGGCAGGGTGTTCATCGTCGAGGACTACGACATGCGCATCGCGCGCTTCCTGGTCGCCGGCGTGGACATCTGGCTCAACAACCCGCGGCGGCCGATGGAGGCCTCCGGTACGTCCGGCATGAAGGCGGCGATCAACGGCGTGCCTTCGGTGTCGATCCTGGATGGCTGGTGGGACGAGGGCTACAACGGCTTCAACGGCTGGGCCATCGGCGACCGAGAACCGGACGGCGACGATGCGGCGCAGGACGGGGCCGATTCGACCGAGCTGTATCGGCTGCTCGAAGACGAGATCGTTCCCCGCTTCTTCGACCGTCCGCCGGGCGGCGTGCCGGCGTCATGGGTCGAGACGATGCGCGCGTCGATCGCATCGGCGCTGTGGCAGTTCAGCACGGCACGCATGCTGAGCGAGTACGTCGACCGGCTCTACCTGCCGGCAGTGCGGGAGCCGATCCGGGTCTGACGGCGCCGCGACGCGGTCGCGGATGCGTGCGTTTGCCGCCAGGCGCACGTAACTGAGAAGTTGCAGCCGATTTCGGCCGATTCTTGCGCTGTAGCGCACGTTCTGATCACGAAGGCACCGGGTTGGGCGCGAACTTCGTTGTTACGTGCGGCCTGCGGCACGTCCCGCCTCCGGCGCTACGGCAGGTACGCCCGTGGGTTCTCCCACACGCCGTGGTCGTTGATGGCGAAGTGCACGTGGCAGCCGGTCGACATGCCGGTGGTGCCCTCGTAGCCGATGAGGTTCTCGCTCGTCACCGGGGTGCCGGGCGCCACCACCACGCGTGGCTGCATGTGCCAGTACCAGCTCTGCACGCCGCCGCCGTGGTCGATGACGACACCGTAGCCCGAGTCCCACGGCCACAGCGGCTGCCCTGAGGCGACCACCACGCCCGGACCGATGGAGTAGATCGGCGTGCCGCAGCCGTTGGCGAAGTCGATGCCGGCGTGGAAGTGCGGGTACCAGGTGCCGCGGTAGGTGTACGGCGGTTCGAGCTGGAACGACGTCGGGCCCCACTCCTGGGTGATGCGGAACGAGCGCTCCGGCCAGCGGAAGCCGCGGCTGCTGAATGCGGGCTGCTGGTTGGCGGCCTCCCGCGCACGACGAGCGGCCTCCTCGGCGGCCCTTCGGCGCGCCTCGTCGATGGCGGCCTGCTGTGCCGCCGCCTGCTGCTGCAGCTGCGCGGCGAGCTGAGCCGCCGCCTGCGCCGCGCGCTCGTTGTCGGCGATCTTCTGCTCGACGTCGCCCTCGGCGGCCAGGGATGCGTTGAGCGCAGCCTCCTGGGCCGCGCGCTTGGCATCGGCGGCCGTGCGCAGCTCGGCCAGCTGGGCCTCGAGTGACGCGAGCTCGTCGCTCCGGGCGTTGAGCGTCGCCTCCTCGTCGCGCGCGACCGCGCGCGCATCGGCCAGTGCACGGCGACCGTCCTTCAGGGTCTGACGCCGCGTCTCGAGCTCCGCACGAATGGATCGGATCTCATCGGCCAGGAGCTCGTCCTGGTCCGACACGCTCATCAGGTAGCCGACCTGCGTGGTCGCTTCGTCCAGCGAATCGGCGGACAGGAGCACCTCCAGCAGGGAGACCTGGGTCTTCTCGTAGGCGGTGCGCAGGTGGTCCTCGAGCAGCGCCTCGCGGTCCTCCAGTGCCGACGTGCGACGGTTGATGTCGGCGGCGACCTCGATCAGCTCGTCCTGGAGCTCATCGATCTGGGCGTTCAGCTCGGCGAGATGCGCCTCGACCTCCGCGATCTGCTCGCGAACCTGGTCGAGCAGCCCGCTGACCCGGTTGTATTCGGCGGTGACGGCCTCGAGCTCGGCGCGCGCGACGTCCAGCTGCGCGTCGAGATCGGCAGAGCGGCGCTGCAGCTGCGAGAGCTCCGCGCGCTGCCTGTCGAGGGTGGCCGCCAGCGACTGCTGCGCCGACCGTGCGTCTGCGAGCTGTGCGCGGGTCTGGGCCAGTTCGGCCTCGGGATCAGCGGCAAGGGCCGAGCCGCTGGGCTGTGTTGAGACGACGCTCCATCCGACGGCGAGCAGGGCGACGAGCGCGACCGCCAGATGGGATCGCCGCCTCATCGAGCGGTGATCCGAATGTGC
>JAICRD010000242.1 GCA_025937535.1 Chloroflexota bacterium
CTCGAACGCATGCGCTCCCTCGCGACAATCCCAGCCGTAGTTGCGGCCGGCCGCATTGGACGGGTCGCGGTTGATCTCCTCCCACGAGCCCTGGCCGACATCGGCGATCCAGAGCGCATGCGTCTCGCGATCGAAGCTGGCGCGCCACGGGTTGCGAAGCCCGATGGCCCAGATCTCGTCGCGACCGGCGACGCCCGCGTACGGGTTGCCGGGCGGGATGCCGTAGCCTCCCTCGAGGTCCGGGGCGATGCGCAGTGCCTTGCCGAGCAGGCTCTCCGGGTTCTGGGCGTTCTCATCCGGGTCGCCGCCGCCGCCGCCGTCGCCGACGAACGCGTACAGGAACCCATCCGGCCCGAACGACAGCTGGCCTCCGTTGTGGTTGCTGCGGGCCGAATGCTCGATGTGCAGCATCGGCTGGAGGCTGGCCGCGTCGACGGAGGTGCCGGCTGCATTCGCGGTGAGCTGGCCGATGACGATGTCGCCACCGCCATCGGTGTAGTACACGAACAGCGTTCGATTCGTCGCGAATGCCGGATCGAAGGCGAGTCCCAGCAGGCCGCGCTCGCCATCCGTCGTCAAGCCACCGGCCGCGCCGCGCAGGTCGAGGAATGTCCCCGCCTGCAGCGCGCCGCCCGCGAAGACGCGCACGGTTCCACGCTTCTCGAGGATGAAGAGGCGATCGGTGCCATCGCCCGCGTTGACGATTCCCACCGGGGAGCTCAGGCCCGTTGCGACCTCACGCAGGTCGAGCTGGCCGGCGGCGAGGGCGCCCGGCGCCGCCGCCGAGACGTGCTCCACCGCCACGGGATCGGCATTGACGACCGCCGGCCTGGCCGCCCACAGGAGCACGGCAAGGACGGCGACGTGGACGACGGCAATGGCAGGTCGCCGGAGCTTCACCGTCACATCGTGCCTGATGGCGGGTCCCGGATGCATCCATACTTCCGTTCATGGAACAGGCCGCGATGCGTGGACCGATCGAGGTCACCGTCGAGATCCCGTCGGGCAGCCGCAACAAGTACGAGTACGACCACGCCCGCCATCGGTTCGTGCTCGACCGCGTCCTCTATTCCAGCGTGCACTATCCGTGTGACTACGGGTTCATCGAGGGCAGCATGGCCGATGACGGCGACCCGCTCGACGTACTGGTCGTGATCGCCGAGCCGACGTTCCCCGGCTGCGTCGTACGCGCCCGGCCCATCGGCGTGCTCGACATGTCCGACGAGAAGGGCCACGACTTCAAGATCCTGGCGGTCGCCCACGACGACCCGCGCTGGGAGGCCGCGTCGGCGCTCGAGGACGTCTCACCGCATCGGCTGCGCGAGATCGAGAACTTCTTCGAGACCTACAAGACGCTCGAGAACCGCCCGACCGATGTCAACGGCTGGCTCGGCGTCGAGGACGCGTGGCGGATCATCGACGCCGCCATGGCGGCGGGAAGCCAGCCGCCGAGCGACGAGCCCGGCACGTGGCGCTGATCAGCCGATCAGCCGGCGGTAGACGTCCAGCAGCGCCCGCGCCGATGTCGCCCAGTTGAATCGCTCCTCGACGGCGCGCCGGCCGCGCTCCCCCATGGCTCGCGCGGATTCGGGATCGGCGAGGAGCGCATTGATGCCGCGCGCGATCTCGACCGGCCGGCGGGTGTCGACCACGACGCCGCATCCAGCGCCCTCGACCACCTCTCGCACCTGCGGGAAATCGCTGGCCACCACCGGAAGTCCAGCCGCCATGTACTGGAACAGCTTGTTCGGCAGCGAGTACCGATAGTTCAGGCAGGACGGCACGATGGGGCTGACGCCGACATCGGCCGATGCGGCAACGTCGATGACGTCGGCCGACGCCACCGGCGTCAGGACGTGCACGCGCTCGCCGGTCCCGCTGGCGGTTGCCCGCCGTCGCAATGGCTCGGCGAGGACGCCGTCTCCCAGGAACACGAGCTCGGCGCGCTCGACCATGGAGGCGGCGTCGACCAGCTGCTCGAGGCCGCGCCCGGCCATCAGCCCACCGACGTACAGCACCACCCGGGCGTCGGCGGGCAGCCCTTCGGCACCGGCGAGGGCACGGATGTCGCGCGGGTGAGCTCGCCCGGGCGGCTCTGGATAGTTCGGGACGAGCGCGACCTCCGCCAGTCCGTACCGCCGCGCCAGGTGGTCCGCGATCGGCGGACTTACGGTGAGGGTCGCTGCCGCGCGGCGCACGAGCAGGCGCTCGACCAGCGCGTAATACAGCTGGTTCAGGGCGAAGTAGAGCCGCGATCGCTCTCGCCTCGGCCGCCCGAGCCACAGGTCGTGCGCGTCGTACAC
>JAICRD010000161.1 GCA_025937535.1 Chloroflexota bacterium
AGGTCGCCCGATGCTGCCTCCAGCTCGCCGCTGGCACGGTCGCGCGCCGCCTCGGCCGCCCCGACACGCCCCCGGGCCTCCTCGAGCGCGTTCCGCGCCGCCTCGTGCTCGCGCGAGACGGCATCGCGTCGGGCTCGCTGTCGCGCCGCCTCCTCCGATGCCCGCGCCGCCGCCGCGATCCGGTCGCTCTCGCGGGCGCGGAGCTCCGCGACGGCCTCCTCGGCGGCGAGCAGTCGCTCGTCGGCGGCGGCGAGCTCCGCGACGGCCACGCGCCAGGCCTCTTCGGCGGCGGTAGCCTCGGCCAGGGCCGGTGCGACGTCGGCCACCGCCTCGTCGTCGGTTGCCGCCAGCGCGCGCTCCGCTTCGGCAAGCTCCGTCGTCTCGCGCTCTACCGCGCTGGTGAGCTCACGCACGCGGGCCTCGACAGCCTCGAGCCGTCCCTCCGCCCGGATGACGGCCTCGCGTGTCGCTTCGCGGGCTCGCGCCGCGGCGCGCGCCCCCTCCTCCGCGGTCCAATACCGCTCCTCGGCCTGACGAATCGCCTCGCGGCCGGCGTTCTGCGACTCCCGCAGCGCGCCCAGCTCGGCCTCCGCGGCCGCGGCGGCGCGGCGTGCATCGCCGAGGGCTGCGCGCGCCGCCTGCTCGCGGCGCTGATGCGAGGCCAAGACGAGGCCCCGGGCTCGCGCGCCGAGGGTGTCGTGCTGCTGCTGATGCTCCGCCTGCATGGCGAGGCGACGGACCTGTGGCTTGAGCTCGGCGATGAGGTCGGTGACCCGCGTCAGGTTGTCCCGTGCCTTGCCCAGGCGGGCGGATGCCTCGTTGCGACGCACCTGGAGCCCCTTGACCCCGGCAGCCTCCTCGAACAGCTGGCGGCGCTCCTCGGGTCGCAGCGAGAGGGCAGCATCGACCGTTCCCTGTCCGACCACGACCAGCTCGTTGGCGCCGAGGCGTCCCTCACCGAGCAGCTCGACCACGTCGCGCAGCCGTGCCCTGGCGCCATTGATGAGGTACTCGCTCTCACCGGACCGATAGGCTCGCCGTCCGATGGAGACTTCCGCGAAGTCGATCGGCAGCCAGCCGTCGGCGTTGTCCAGCGTGAGGACTGCTTCGGCCATGCCCTGCGGCTTGCGCTGCTCCGACCCCGCGAAGATGACGTCGTCCGCGCGGCGCGTCCGCAGCGAGCGGTTCGACTGCTCCCCCAGCACCCACCGCACGGCATCGGCCATGTTGCTCTTGCCCGAGCCGTTCGGACCGATGACGGCGTTCACGCCCGGCTCGAACACGAAGCGAGTCTGGTCGGCGAACGACTTGAAGCCGTGGACGCGCAGCTCCTTCAGCCGGCTCATGGGGCACCCGCGGCGGCCGCGCCCTCGGTGCCCGGCGTCCGGGGTGTGAGCCCGGTCAATGCGGCCTCGGCGGCCTGCTCTTCCGCGCGCTGGCGGCTCGAGCCAGCCCCCTCGGCGAGTGCCTCACCGTCGAGCTTCACCGCAACTCGAAACTCCTGCTCGTGCGGTGGCCCGGTCGTCTCGACGAGCTCGTAGACGGGCTTGATGCCCCGATGGCGCTGCGTCCACTCCTGGAGGCGCGACTTCGCCGACTTCGGCGGCCCATCGATCTCGGCCAGCGCGTCGAGCGCCGGCTCGAACAACGTGGTGAGCACGGCATCGGTCCGCTCCGCACCCTCGCTCAACGACAGCGCCCCCGCCAGCGCCTCGAGGCAGGCGGCCAGGACACTGGGCCGGGTCGCGCCACCGGCCTCGGCCTCGCCGCGGCCGAGGAGGAGGTAGCGGTCGAGGCCGATGGAGAGCGACATGGCGGCCAGCGCGTCGCGATTGACCAGCGCCGCGCGGCGGGCCGTCAGAAAGCCCTCGTCCTCGTCGGGATAGCGCTCGTACAGGAGCCGGCTGACGGTCAGGCCGATGACGGCGTCGCCGTAGAACTCCAGGCGCTCGTTGTGCCCGGCGACGGCGTCGGGATTCTCGTTGAAGTAGGAGCTGTGAACGAAGGCCTGGCGGATGAGCTCCGGATCACGCGGGACGATGCCGAGGCGCGCACCCAGCTCGTCCAGCGGAGGAGCGTCCATGGGCAGCTCCGCCTACTGCTGGTGCTCCTCGATGAACTCGACGGCGTCCGAGACCTTCTGGATGCGCTCCGCATCCTCGTCGCTGATCTCCATCCCGAACTCTTCTTCGAGACTCATGATGAGCTCGACCAGGTCGAGCGAATCAGCGTTGAGATCCTCGACGAACGAGGCCGTGGGCGTGACCTCTTCCTCGTCGACGCCGAGCTGTTCGACGATGATCTTCTTGAGACGCTCGAACGTGGTGCCGTCTGTCACGAATTCAGGCTCCTCCACCCGATCTGGAAATGCTTCCTAACACGCCATTCACGAGGCGGCGGGCCGCATCGCCGGCGTAGATCCGGGCGAGGGATACGGCATCACGCATCGTCTCCCCGCTCGGGGTCGCGGCGGAGTATAGCACCTCATACAGCGCGCTCCGGAGGATCGTACGCTCCACGCGACCCAGCTCCGCGACGGGAATCAGGGGCGCCTCCAGGGCGATCCTGGCGTCGAGCTCGGAGCGGTGCTCGGTCACGCCGCGCACGATGGCGGCGGCATGCTGTCGGGCGTGGGATGGCACCGAGCGCTCGTCACACAGGCGGTCGAGCGCCGCGCCCGCGCTTCCGGGGCGGAACTCGTCCTCGAACAGCGCCAGCAGCGCCAGCCGGCGCGCCAGCAGCCCCTGGTCGGCACGTGGGCGGGATCGCCGTGACGAGGCGGTCACGCGGTGCGGGTCCGCTCGCGATGAAGGCGGGCCGCGATCCGCGACCGGACGCCGCGATGGGCCAGCGCCGGGTGCTCTCGCGTCCACTCGGCGATCAGGTCCGGCACGCCGGCCCTGGCGGCCTCGGAGCCGACGCGGATGGCGTTCTCGATCATGCGGGCCTTCGCGCGGCCGTGCGTCACGATGCTCACGCCCCGGACGCCGAGCAGCGGCGCGCCGCCGTAGCGCTCGTAGTCGAAGCGCGCCTTCATGCGATCGAAGCCCGGGCGCAGGGCGAGCAACGCGAGCGGCGCGATCGGTCCCTGCTGGAGGTCCTCGCGAAGCGCCCGGAAGATGAAGCTGGTGATGCCCTCGAAGAACTTGATGACCACGTTGCCGACGAAGCCGTCGCACACCACCACATCGGCACGGTGGTCGATCATGTCGTGCGCCTCGACGTTGCCGACGAAGCGGATGCCCGCATCGGCCAGCTTTTCGTGGGCCTCGCGCGCCAGGCTGTCGCCCTTCTCGACCTCGGCGCCGATGTTGAGCAGGCCGACGCGCGGACTCTCGACGTGCAGGACGTGCTCGGCGAAGATCGCCCCCATCGCGGCGTACTGGACCAGGTTCTCGGCGTCCGAGTCGACGTTGGCGCCGACGTCGAGCAGCATCACCGGCCCGGTGGGCGTGAGCATGTGGGCCGGCAGGGCGGGGCGGTCGATGCCCTTGATTCGCCCCAGCCGGAAGACGGCGGCCGCCATGGTCGCGCCGGTCGAGCCGGCGCTGATGACCGCGTCGGCCGCCTCGTCCCGCACGAGGTCGGTGGCCACCACGATGGACGCGCGCGGCTTGGCGCGCAGCGCCGTGGCGGGGTGGTCCCCCATCTCGATCACGTCCTGCGCGTGGACGACCCTGACGTTGGGCGGATGGCCCTTGCCGTACGCGGCGATCTCGCGCTCGAGGCGCGCGGAATCACCGACGAGGATGACCTCGTCGGTGCTGGATGACGCGTAATCGATGGCGCCGCGGACGATCTCCTGGGGGGCGTGGTCGCCTCCCATCGCATCGACCGCGATGCGCATCGGTGGCTAGCGCTGGCCTTCGACCGGGGCGACCGGTTCGATCGCGACTGCCTCGCGGCCGTTGTACCAGCCGCACGTCGGGCACACGTGATGGGCGCGATGCAGCTCGTGGCAGTGCTCGCATTCGACCAGCGGCGGTGCGCTGATCGCGAGGTGCGCGCGGCGCTCGCCCTGGCGCGCCTTGGAAACCTTACGCTTGGGAACGCCCACGCGGAAACTCCTTGACCGATAAGAACGGGGACGCCGAAGTATACCCGGCGCCCCGCCGAGCCGCACGAGCGGCGCTCGGGGTCCGGGCCGGATCCGCGCCAGGTACCAACCACCGACGGCTTGGGCGGGCCGCGACGCCCACGAAGGACCGATGAGCGTTGGGGAGCCGTCATCCATGACCCTGGCTGGTACCTGCCGGTCTCGAGCCGTCCGCGCGACAGACGGCGCTGCCTAAGGCGCGTGGAGTTGGCACCTGACGAACCAGCGCGCCGTCATGGGCCCGAGTCGCCGTCGCCGTTCCGATCGTTCAGCAGGGCTGCCAGCGCCGCCAGGCGCGGATCGATCTCCTCGCCCCCGTGGGTATGGTCACCACGGTCGAGCTTCTCTCCGCACACCGAACACAGCCCCGGACAGTCGGGTCGGTCGAGCGGGAACATCGGCTCGGTCAGCACCAGCTCGTCGTGGAAGACGGCATCGAGCTCGATCTCGTGGTGCGCGTTGATGCGCTGTGTCGTGCCGTCGTCACCCTCGTCCGGTACGATCGGCGCGCCGGTCGCCGGGTCGAGCGAGGGCAGGAACTCCTCGCTGATGGTGACGGCGACATCCTCCACGAACGGGTCGGTGCAGCGCGCGCAGATCCGGCGCAGCGGTGCGCTCAGCTCGCCGCGGACCAGGATGCCGCGATTCGTGCGCTGGAGGTGGAGGTCGGCGTCGAGGGGCCCCGCGAGCTCGACGTCGGGCCCGAGGTTGGCGTAGTGATCGCGGAGCAGGATCTCGCGCGTCGCCCCGGGCGGCTCGTGCAGGAGCCCGGCGACGTTGAAGGCGATCAAGACCGTGGCGCGGTCTGGGCCTGCTCCTCCGGTTCGACCCCGATCGCACCCTTGCCCGCCGCACTGCCGGATGGGCCGACCCCGTCATCCGCCACCGGCCGATGGCGCTCGTCCAGCATGTCGATGCCGCGCTTGATGCTCGTCAGCGCCTTGATGCACTCGCCCTCGAGGCGAAT
>JAICRD010000142.1 GCA_025937535.1 Chloroflexota bacterium
GCGCTGGATGGCGTGGTTGCGCTCGAGCGTCGCGAGGCCCGCATCGGTCGCCAGGAAGAGGTAGCCGTTCTCGACGAAGTCGAACTCCGGGATCTCGCCGTCCACGGCGAGGTATCGGTCCGGGTGCTTGATCACCTCGACCCCGAATCGGCTGATCTCGATGTTCAGGGGGGTGCTGAACTGAAGGCGGATGCTGGCCGCCGATAGCGTCGTCGACGACGTGCGGAAGCTGGGATCGCGTTCGACGACGACGATTCGGCCGTCGAAGTCGGGGCGCAGCGCCAGGAAGGTCGCCACGCTGCTGCCGACGATCGCTCCGCCCACGATGACGACGTCCGCACGCTCGGTCTGGGTCATGCGCCGATCCTAGCGGCCTATAGTTCGGCCGATGCGCCCCGCCGTCACGTTCGCCGACCGACCACCGGCGACGGCCGACCTGGTGGTCATCGGGGGCGGCATCATCGGCTGCGCGACCGCCTTCTACGCCGCGCGCGCGGGCCTGAGCGTGGTCGTGCTCGAACGCCGTGCCGCGCTCGGGACGCTGACGACACCGGCGTCGACCGGCGCCTTTCGCCTGCAGTTCGACAACGCCGAGGAGATCGAGCTCGTTCGCGAGGGCGTCGAGCTGTTCGACGCCTTCGAGGAGCGCACTGGGCTTGGTGGCTGGGACATCGGCCTCAATCACGGCGGCTACCTGTTCTGCTCGCTGACCGATGCGACCCTGGAGCGCTCGCGCCGGCTCGTCGAACGCCAGCGTCAGTGGGGCCTGACCGACGTCGAGCTCTTGAGCGGCGACGAGGCGCGGTCGCGGTGGCCCTGGCTCTCGCCCGACGTGCGCGGCGCGCGCTACCGCGCCGGCGATGGCTGGCTGGACGTCAAGCGCCTGACGGCGGGCTTCGCGGCCGCTGCCTCGGCCGCGAGCGGCATCCCGGACGCGACGCCCGGTGGTGGCGCGACCTTCGTCACTCGTGCCGGCGTCCACGCGATTCGCGTCGAGTCCGACCGCGTGACCGGCATCGAGTCGTCGCGCGGCAGCGTCTCGTCGCCCGCGGTCGTCGTTGCGGCCGGCCCCTTCACCGCAGGGGTCGCGGCGCTGGCCGGCGTGCATGTCGAGATCCGACCGACGCGACGCCACAAGCTGGTGCTACCCGACCTCCCGCTCGTCCCGGACAACGCCCCGATGACGATCGAGGAGGAGACCGCCGCGCACTGGCGGCCAGCCATGCGCGGAGCGCTCGCACTGTTCACCGATCCGGAGACGCCGGCCGGGGAGCCGCACGACCCGGTACCGATCGAGCACGACTGGGCGTTCGGCCTGCTCGACCCTGGATCCGATCACGCGCTGGCGCGCGTGGCGCCGTTCTGGCGCGAGGCCTGGAACGGTGGCGCGCCGACGGTTCACTGGTTCCTGCAGGCCGGCCAGTACGAGTACACGCCGGATCGGCGCCCATACCTCGGGTCGATCGGCCCGGACGGTTTGCACCTCAACGGCGGCTACTCCGGGCACGGCATCATGGCCGGGACCGGCGGCTCGCGCCGGGTCGTGGATCTGTTGACCGGCGCCGCCGGGGCGGCGGACAACCCGCTCCGCCCGGATCGTCCGATACAGGCCCGGGAGCACGACATCCTCTAGCGCCGGTGAGCCCGCCTAGGGGCGTGCCATGCAGGACCATCGGTGCATTGAGGTTCGGCCCGATGGAGTCAGGATTGCACCGTGCTCTCGCCGTCCTGGCCGAACCCGGCGGACCAGCGTCGCACCATTCCACCGCAGATTCGCAGACGCGTGCGCGCGGCGGAGCGGCGCGTGATGCGCCGTGCCGTGAGCGTGGGAGCGGGCGTGATGTCAGCCCTCCTCGTTGCGGACATGCTCATCAACCTGGCGGCCGGCGAGGCCGGCGCGGCTGCCCTGGCGCCCTTCGAGCTCGCGACCGCCGGCTTCACCGCGCTGGTCGCGATCATCGTGCGCCGCGGCGGCGTCCGTGCCGAGGCGATGGCACTTGCCGTCCTGCTCGTGGTCTTCGCGACGGCACTGCTCGGGATCGTGGTCATGCCGGTCGGGCGCGTCGCGGCGTCCGCGCAGCTCGCCATCCTGCTTGTCGGCGCCGGCCTGTTTCTGCCATGGCAGCGCCGCTGGCATGTGGCGGCTGTGCTCAGCGCCGTCGGGCTCGCACTGGGCTTCGTCGTCAGCCCGCTGGCCGTCTTCCTCGGCGACACCGACCGCGTTGGCCTTGCGGCGGCCGTGCTGATGGCCGGCGTCACCAGCGTCATCGGCCAGGGCCTGTGGCAGACGCGCCTGCGGGGCATGCTCGTGCAGCAGTTCGAGCTGCGCCATCTGAACCGATACGCGCGCCGCCAGGAGGTCCACGTCAACGAGCTCAACCGCGAGCTGAACCGCGTCGCCCGGCGCGACTCACTGACCGGCGTCGGCAACCGGCTCGCGCTGGACGAGGCCGTCGCGAGGCTCCTGGACCAGGGCGACCGGCTGCGTCCCGTGCCGTTTGCCCTCGCGCTCTTCGACATCGACCACTTCAAGCGCTACAACGACCGGTACGGCCACCTGGCGGGCGACGCGGCCTTGGGCCGCCTCGGCGAGATCCTGCGTCGTGCCACCCGCGGCGGCGACCTCGCCTTCCGCTACGGCGGCGAGGAGTTCCTGCTCCTGCTTCCTGGCGCCGATCTCCAGGGGGCCATCGCCGCCGCCGAACGCGTGCGCGTCGCGGCCGCGGAGGACTCCAGCGGCCTACCCGCTTTCACCGTCTCCGGTGGCGTTGCCCTGTGCGATCCGGCCGATGGTCGTGACCCGGAGCCGCTCCTGCGTCGTGCCGACGCTGCCCTCTACCTCGCCAAGCGCGCCGGCCGCAACCGCATCGCCGCCGACGAGCTGTCCGTGGCCATGCAGCGGCAGGGGATCGCCTCGGCCTAGGCGGGCATCAGTAGTGGGGCGCGTCGAGCAGCCATCGCCCGTCGACGCTGATGAGCTCCCAGTATCCGACGAACTGCCGGCTGCTTCCGGAGTCATAGGTCTCCACGAAATTCGCCTGCACGGTCGCGCTGCGCTGGTCCTGCTGCACCACATCGAGCTGGCTGAACGCGATCGACGCGGTCTGGTCGAAGCGCTCGTCGAGGTTCTCCCGCCGCGCATAGGTGGCCTTCATTCGGTCGCTCCACAGCGAGTACGCCGCATCGAAGTTGCCGCTCTCGACGTACGAGTACCAGGTGGCGACCGTTTCATCCGGCGTTGTCGCGCGGGCGACGACAATCGGTTCCGGAGCGGGAGTCGCGGGCGGCGGGGTCCCGGCCGCGACTGGGGCCGGAGTCGCTGGCGGCGCCGGTACGACCGCTTGGGTCACCGTCGGCTGCGGCGTCGGCGAGCCCGCTGGCTCCGGGGTCAGCCGCGGGGTAGCGGAGAGCGTCGGTTCAGGCGTCCCCGCGAGGACCGCGCCTCCGGGCTCACCAACGACGATGCCTCCAACCTCGTCGGCATCCGGCCGAAATTGGCTACCGACGACGCCGACGACAATGAGCAGCGCCACGGCAGCGGCAACAACGGCCAGCGCGGTTGCTCGCCGCCTCGGGGGACGCCGCTGGCTGGCTGGCGTGCTGCGAGCCGCGGGGAGGTCGAGCCGGATCGGCGCGGTCTCGTCCGCGGCTGCCGCCATGGCCGCATCCGGCGCGTTGGATTCGATGGGCGCGGCCGCGAGCGGGCTGGCTGCGCCGACGTGTGCCTTCGACGCCGATGCGCGTCGCGCCGCGAGCCATCCTTCGAGCGCCTCGCGCATCTCGCCTGCGGACGCATACCGGTCACCTGGCTCGGGCGCCATCGCGCGCTGCACGATCGCCGAGAGTGCCTTGGGAATACGGGGCCGTACGGTCCGCGGATCGGGCGCCGGTGCCCCGAGGCGCGCGACCGCGACGGCATACGGGCCCTCACCGGTGAACGGCCGCGCGCCAGTGAGCATCTCGTAGAGCACGACGCCGAGCGCGTAGATGTCGCTTGCCGCGTCCGCTGGCTCGCCGCGGGCCTGTTCGGGGCTGAAGTAATCGACCGAGCCGAGTGAGGTCCCCGTCGCGGTGAGACTTTGTTCGCCGGTCGCCCGTGCGATGCCGAAGTCGGCGACGCGAGCATCGCCGTCGGCCGTGATCAGGATGTTTCCGGGTTTTACGTCGCGATGGACAATGCCCCCGCCGTGGGCCGCCGCCAGCGCCGACGCGACCCCTGCGGCGATGGATACGGCACGTGGCGCGGTGAGACGCCCCTTGCGGCGGAGGATCGCGGCGAGGTCGCCGCCCTCCACCAGCTCCATCACGATGTACGGGCCGGGTCCCTCGGTCCCGAAGTCGAGCACGGTCACCACGTTCGGGTGCGAGATCGATGCGGCGCTGCGGGCCTCTGTGACGAAGCGCGCGCCGAAGACGGGGTCGTCGGCCAGGTCCGGCCGCATCAGCTTCAGCGCCACCTCGCGGCCGAGCTGTGTATCGCGCGCGCGATGCACAGTGGCCATTCCACCGTGCCCCAGCAGCTGCTCGATCTCGTATCGGCCGCCGATCAGTGTGCCGGTCTCGGTCATCGGCCGGAGCCCCCGTTCATGGATCGATCCGATGGAAGGTCCAAGCACGGACCGTGCCGGGCGCGCAGAATTCCGCGATGCCGCTGAAGTTCGGGCTCCAGATCAACCAGTTCACCTGGCCCGGCGGTGCGGCCGCCATCGGTCCGACCCTCTCGCGGATCGTGCGGACCGCCGATGACGCCGGCTTCGACTCGATCTGGGTCATGGACCATTTCTTCCAGATCCGCGGGAACGGCCCGCCCGAGGCGCCGATGCTCGAGGGCCAGACGGCGCTCGGCTTCATGGCGGCGCACAGCCAGCGGGCGCGCCTGGGCCTCATGGTGGGCGGGGTGCACTACCGCGCGCCTGGCCTCTGGATCAAGGCCACCACGACGCTCGACGTGCTGTCCGGTGGTCGCGCCTGGTTCGGGATCGGCGCGGCCTGGAACGAGATGGAATCGAAGGGCCTCGGCTTCGCGTTTCCGCCACTGAAGGAGCGATTCGAGCTGCTCGAGGACACCCTGCGCATGGCCCACGGGATGTGGTCGGAGGGCAGTGGCACACATGGCCGCCTCGACGGCATCCGCACCACCGCCACGCATCTCATCAACTCACCGCAGTCGATCAGCCGCCCGCGAGTGCCGATCATGGTCGGCGGGGGAGGTGAGCGAAAGACGCTCCGCCTGGTCGCGCAGTACGCCGATGCGTGCAACATCTTCGGCCGCTCGCCGGAGTTCGTTCGCGGCAAGCTCGACGTGCTGCGTGAGCACTGCGAACGGCTTGGCCGCCCCTACGGCGAGATCGAGAAGTCAGTGCTGACCGGGGTGAACCCCGACGAGGAGGACCCCGCAGCGACCGTCGAGCGCTTCGGCGGCCTGGCCGAGGCTGGCGCCCAGCACATCATCTTCAGCGTCCGTGGCGTGGCCGATACCTCGCGCCTCGAGCGAATCGCCGGCGAGGTGATGTCGCCGCTGCGCTGACGCGGATCAGCGTCGGCCGAAGCTCGCAGTCCC
>JAICRD010000244.1 GCA_025937535.1 Chloroflexota bacterium
GCGCGGTCCGGGTCCTCTTCGAGCAGCAGGCTCAGCGCGAGCTCGGCGTCGGCGATGCGCCCGGCGGCATTGATGCGCGGCACGACCCCGTACCCGAGGTCGCGCGCCGTCGGCTGACCCGGCGATTCGCATCCGCGCGCGAGCAGCGCCCGAAGGCCGGCGTGCTCGGTCCGTGCGAGCTCGTCAAGGCCCAGGCGCACGATGGCCCGGCTCTCGCCCGTCATCGGCGCGAGGTCGGCAACGGTGCCGATGGCCGCGACGGCCGCGAGCCCATCGGCCGGGAGCCCGTGCCGGTCGAGCAGCGCGGCGGCGAGCTTGTACGACAGGCCAGCGCCGGTCAGGTCGGGGTCCGGGTATCGGCAATCCGGCCGGTGTGGGTCGACCACGGCGGCCGCCCGCGGCAGGACGGCTGGCGGCAGGTGGTGATCGGTGATGACGACGTCCAGGCCGAGCGCGCGCGCCTCCTCGACCTCGGCAGCGTTGCTGACACCGCAGTCGACGGTGATGACCAGCCGTACACCGGCATCGGCGAGGTGGCGGAGGCCTCCGTTCGAGAGGCCGTACCCCTCCGACAGCCGTGATGGGACGTAGCGGACCGGATCGGCGCCCAGGCGTCGCAGCGCGGTGACCCACACGACGATGGCGGTCATGCCGTCGGCGTCGTAGTCGCCCCAGATGGCGATGCGCTCGCCGCTCGCCACGGCACGGTCGATCCGCTCCAGTGCGCGGTTCGCATCGGCCATGCGCGACAGGTCGTGCAGCGCGCCGGCGCCGGCCTGGAGGAAGCGCTGCAGCTGATCGTCGTGGGTGAATCCGCGGCGGCAAAGCAGTGTGGCGACTGCCGGACCGAATCCCGAGAAGGCCGGCGGATCCGGAACGGGTTCCGGCAGCAGCCACTCGAGGCTCGGGGCGATCACGAGGCAATCGTAGCGGCGGACGATTACTCGGCGCTTAGTTTTCCGTTACTGCGTTTCGTTCAGGCCCGCGCCTGACGCCCCTTGCGCCTCGCGTCCCACTCGTTCCACGCCACCAGGATCTGGCTGGCGTTGAAGATCGAGGAATACGTCCCGCTCACCACGCCGAGCAGCAGTGCCAGGGCGAACGTCCGAATCGTCGGCGGCCCGAGCAGCAGCAGCGCGCCCAAGGTCACCACCACGGTCAATGACGTGATGATGGATCGTCCGGCGGTCTGGAGGATCGAGTGGTTCACGATCGCCCCGAACGACTCGCCCGCATGGCGCACGCGATTCTCGCGGATGCGGTCGAACACCACGATCGTGTCGTGGACGCTGAAGCCGATGATCGTCAGGAGCGACGTCACGAACAGGGCGTCGAACTCGACGTTGAAGAAGAGGCCCAGGAAGGCGAACACCCCGACGACCAGGATCACGTCGTGCAGCAGGGCGATGATCGCCGCGGTGCCGAACCGGAACCCGAAGCGGATCCACAGGTAGGCCAGGATGAACAGCTCGCCGATGATGATCAGGATGGCCGAGCTCCGAATGAGATCGGCGCCGATGATCGGGCCGACGGTTCGGACGCTTCGAGGCTCCCCCGCCCCGAACTGCGACTCGAGCTCGCTCTCGAGGTTGGCGAACTCGGTGCCCGCCGCGATCGGCGCCGGGGGGGCCGATGGGCTCGGCTCGGCCGATCCACTCGCCGCCGCGCTGGCGCTCGCGCTCGGCTCCGCGGAAGCGGAAGCCGATGGCTCGGCGCTCGCTGAGGCATCGGCGCTGGCCGAAGCCTCGGCGCTACCGCTCGGCGACACCGAGCCGGACGGCGACGGCTCCGCGGTCTCCGGCGGGATGAGGTCGATCGGCTCGGTGCGGATGCGCAGGAAGCCGTCCTGGAGCTCCGTGACGACGATCTCCTCGTAGCCGAGGTCCCGCAACGTCGCGGTCATCTCCGCGGCGCTCGGTTCATCGGCGTAGCGCACCTCCCACTCGGTGCCGCCGGTGAAGTCGATCGACGGCTTCAGGCCCCCGAGCAGGATGAAGATGATCCCCGGGATCGTCAGGATGGCGCTGATGGCGAACCACAGGTTGCGCTTGCCCACGACGTCATACATGGCCTAGCGCTCCACGTGGTACAGCTCGAGCCGCCGGCCCCAGCTGGTGCGCGTCACGTAGCGCAGCATGGTGCGGGTCACGGTCACCGCGCTGAACATGCTCACCAGGACGCCGATGATCAGGACGAACGCGAAGCCGCGGACGAC
>JAICRD010000200.1 GCA_025937535.1 Chloroflexota bacterium
AAGATGCGCTTCTCGCTCAGCTTGCGATCCAGGGCCAGCTCCATGTTGCCGGTGCCCTTGAACTCCTCGTAGATCACGTCGTCCATGCGTGAGCCGGTATCGACCAGGCAGGTCGCGAGGATCGTGAGCGAGCCGCCATGCTCGATGTTGCGCGCCGCGCCGAAGAATCGCTTCGGCGGGTACAGCGCCACGGGGTCGACGCCACCGGACAGTGTCTTGCCGGAAGCTGGCAGAGCGAGGTTATAGGCGCGCGCCAGGCGCGTGATCGAGTCCAGCAGGATCACCACGTCGCGGCCGGTCTCGACCTGACGCTTGGCGATCTCGAGGCACATCTCCGCGACGCGCGTGTGGTTCTCGGTCGGCTCGTCAAAGGTGGAGCTGTAGATCTCGCCGTTCACCGAGCGCTCCATGTCGGTGACTTCCTCGGGCCGCTCGCCGATGAGCGCGACCATGAGGAGCGCCTCGGGCGAGTTCTCGGTGATGCCGGCGGCGATCTGCTTGAGGACCGTCGTCTTGCCGGCCTTGGCCGGCGAGAGGATCAGGCCGCGCTGGCCTTTGCCGATCGGGCTGATCAGGTTGATGAGGCGCTGGGTGAGGTTCTTCTGGTCGGTCTCGAGGTCGAACATCTCGTCCGGGAAGACCGGCACGAGGTTGTCGAAGTAGGGGCGTCGCTTGGCGACCTCCGGCTCGACGCCGTTGACCGTGTCGACCCGCAGCAGGCCCCAGTACTTCTCCTGGTCCTTCGGCTGGCGCGTCTGTCCGGTGACTCGATCACCGGTGCGCAGGCCAAATCGGCGCACCTGCGAGGAGGAGACGTAGATGTCGTTCGCCGACGGCATGACGCCGTTGACGCGCATGAAGCCGAAGCCCTCGTCGACGATCTCGAGGATGCCCTCGGCCACGCCGGGCTGGCCGTTGCGCTCGGGCTTCGACGGAGCCAGCGGGACGACGTCGAGCAGCTTGAGCACGAGGTCGGAGTGCTCCATCTCCTCGTGGCCCTCGATGTCGTGCTCGGCGGCCAGCTCGCGAAGCTCGTCAACGGACTTCGCCTGTAGATCGGCGAGGTTGAGGCCACCGTCCTCGTCGGCATCGGTCGGAAATGGACCGGTGTAGATCGACGAGTACTGGCCCGACGCATAATCGTTGCGGCGGCGCTGACTGAACCCACCGCGCTGGTTCTGACGGCGGGGGGCATTGTCCTGGCGACGTCGTGACCGGCGGCGCTGTTGCTGTGGTCGCGCGTCGTCGTTCACGATCGCCTCGCCTGCCAGCAGTGCTTCATGTAGGACCTGACCTCGATGAATTTCGGGGAGCCGTCCCTGCTGCACCATCCGCGGCCCTCGATGAGGCTACGGGTGAAGCGCCGGCAGGATTGGCAGTTGAACAGGTCGACCTCTGGGGCGGTCTCGGCCTTGCGGTCGGGCTGTGCGGTTCGGGACTCGCGTGGGGTCAAACAGTCAGACCTTGCGGGTGCCGGCACGGGTGGTGATGTTGGGCCCGCCGTATCCGCTCATCTCACCGATGAGCCGCGTCCGGATCTGACGCAGGACGGGTCTCCAGTCCAGATCATCATACCCGAGTTCGGCAAGCACGTCCTCGCGAGTCGTCGCCTGACCGATGCGATCCACGAGCTGCGCCGATGCCGGATCGCGCCACCATTGTGTACCGCTCCGCTGCTCGAGCACCTCGACCAGCATGCCGGCCAGCAGCGTCGACCTGATCTTCGTCGCGGACGCGAGCGGCCCGTCGAGGCCGATGAGGTACTCGGCCTCCGAGACCAGCACGCCGGTCACGCCCGAGAGGATGCCCTGGTGGTATGCGCGCTGGAGGGCGGCCTCGTCCGTCGAGTACAGGCGCAGCTCGTACATCAGCTGGCCGATGAGGCGGCGGAGCCGCCAGAGCCGGACGAAGGTCGCGAAGTCCGCGAAGGCGATCGCCTGGTCGGGGTCGACGCTCAGCTCGTCCACCAGCCACTCCCGCGAGCCGACCAGCGTGGCGAAGGCCCGACCGACCGCGGCCGCTCCGACCGACTCGGGCGCCGCGTCGCCGCCGGCAAGCTGCCGCTCGGCCGCGCGCCAACCGGTCGTGTCGCCGTGATCCGCGGCTGGACGACCGGCCGCAGCGAGGCCCGCCGTGACCGCGCGCGTGCCGAACCAGCCATCCCATTCGCCGCCGCGCACCACGTGCCATAGGTCGGCCTCGGTGGCATCGCCCTGCTCGATGCCGATGAGCGCGAGGTAGCGTCGGAGCGCCGCGTAGTACGGCGTCTCCGAAATGAGCGAGAAGCGCTCCAGGCTGACCGCCAGCTCGCGCGGATCGTCGCCCGCCTTGGCCGCGGCCTCGGTCGGGTTGCCGGAAGCGGTCCATTCGGCCAGCCGCCGCTCGTAGAGCGGGTTCAGCCGGTCGACGGCCTCGAGATAGGCGAGGTACAGGCGATCGCGGGTGGCGCGCTGCTCGGTCCGCGCGATGCGCTCGGGGAGGTCGTCGAAGGCGATCCGCTCGCCGGCCCACATGACGACCGCAGTCGATCGCGCCTCGGCAATGGCAGCGGCACTAGCGGGCATTGCGGATTTGCGGCGAGCGAGGGCGCGCGTCGTCATCTGCTGCTCTCGACGGTGACGGCCGCCGCCGCGCCGCGCTTCCGGGCGGGCGCCGGCAGCGGGCCGGCAGCCGCGCCGACGAAGTCGCGGAACAGCGGATGAGGCCGGTTTGGCCGGCTCTTGAGCTCCGGATGGGCCTGCGTCGCGACGAACCACGGATGGTCGCGCAGCTCGATGTACTCGACCAGGCGGCCGTCGGGCGACACGCCGCTGAATCGCATGCCCGCCTCGCTCAGCCGGTCCCGATACGCGTTGTTGACCTCGAACCGATGCCGATGGCGCTCGTACGCGATCTCGGTGCCGTACGCCTCTCGGACCTTCGATCCGTCCTCGAGCCGTGCGGGATAAAGGCCGAGACGCATCGTCCCGCCCTTGTCCGTCACGTCGGCCTGGTCGGGCATGAGATCGATCACCGGATGCTCCGTGAACACGTTGAACTCGCTCGAGTTCGCATCCTCCGTGCCGAGGGCCTCGCGCGCGAACTCGATGACCGCGCACTGGAGGCCCAGGCAGAGGCCCAGGAACGGCACGTTGTTGCGCCGAGCCCAGCGAATGGCGCGGATCTTTCCCTCCACGCCACGGTAGCCGAAGCCGCCCGGCACGACCAGTCCCGCGACGCCGGCCAGCTCATCGCCCACCTGCTCCGGCTCGATGCGCTCCAGGTGCTCGGAGCGGATCCATCGAACCTTGACCTCGACGTTGTGGTGCAGCGCGGCATGCTTGAGCGCCTCGCCGACGCTGATGTACGCATCGGGCAGCTCGGTGTACTTGCCCACGATCGCGATCTCGAGCTCCTGCCGCGGCGCGCGGATGCGGTTCACCAGCTCCTGCCACTCGGACAGGTCCGGCTCGCCGCCGGGCAGCTCCAGCTCGCGGGTGATCAGCTTTCCGAGCCCGGCGCGCTCGAGCTGGATCGGCACCTCGTAGATGCTGCGCGCCGTCTTCAACGGGATGACCGCGTGCACGTCGACATCGGTGAAGAGGCTGACCTTGTCCAGGATCTCGTCGTCGATCGCCTCGTCGCTGCGCAGGATGATGATGTCCGGCTGGATGCCGATGCCGCGCAGGGTGGAGACCGAATGCTGCGTCGGCTTCGTCTTGAGCTCGCCGGTCGCGCCGATCGACGGCAGCCAGGTGACATGGACGTAGAGGACGTTCTTGCGGCCGACGTCCTTCCGCATCTGGCGGATCGCCTCCAGGAAGGGCAGCGACTCGATGTCAC
>JAICRD010000019.1 GCA_025937535.1 Chloroflexota bacterium
GGTATCGAGATGCGCGTCGAGCCGCACGCGCTCGTCCGCGGTGAGGTCGCCGCGCAGCGAGGCGCTGATGAGCTCCTCGAACGGCTCGTGGCGGTCCATCGTCATCGTGCGAAGCCCTCCGCGGCAAGGGCGCGACGCATCTCGCCACGCGCCCGACACAGCAGCGTGCGGACCGCGCCGTACGAGAGGCCCATCACCTCGCCGATCTGCTGCGCGCTCATGTCCTCGAGATCACTCAGGAGCAGGCACTGTCGATGATTCGGGCGCAGGCCCATCAGGGCGCGCTGCACGCGCTCGTCGAGCGTCGTCGCCATGACCTGTGCCTCGGGGCCGGGGCGCTGATCGGGACGGTTCACGTACGTCGGCTCATCGGCGCCCATGGGGCGCACGTGGCGACGGCGGCGCATCTCGTCGATGGCGGTGTTCGTCGCGATCCGGTACAGCCACGACTTGCGCGACGTTGCTTCGTTCACGGTTCCGAGCTTGCGATAGGCCTTGATGAAGGTGTCCTGGGTGATGTCGGCGGCGCGATCGCGGTCGGCGACCATGCGCAGCACGTAGTTGTAGATCGGGGCCGAGAATTCATCGAACAGCTGGGCGAAGGCCAGCTCGTGCGCGTCGTCCGACCGGCGACTCATCGTGGGAGCATCCCACGAGACCCTGCCGGGCAGCGCCATCGACTCCACCTCGTCCTCCGCACACACGGCCCCCAACTGTTCGCGTTCTGACGCAGGTGGCTGCCCATCTGTTACCGATGCAGCCGTTCGCGCAGCACCTGGGCGGCGTATTCGGGGGCCGCAGGGTTCACCGCAAGCGCGGTGGCGCGCTCCAACCCCGCGATGACACGCAGCCGCGGATGGATCTCCCAGTGCCAGTGGAAGGTCTGGTCCAGGCGCTCCCCGGCGGGCGCCGTGTGGAGGAACAGGTTGTAGGGCGGGTCCCCCAGCACGTCGAGCGCGTGCAGCGCCCGCTGCAGCGTGGCGGTCGCATCGGTGATGGCGTCATCATCGAGCTGCGTGAAGTCGGCGGCGTGCTGACGCGGCACGACCATCATCTCGAACGCCGATCGGCTGGCGGCCGGGGTGAAGACCACCGCGTGATGGTCCGCGAGCACCAGGCGCTCGCCGTTCTCCTCCTCGGCCTCCGACAGGGCGCACCAGACGCAGCGGCGGGTCTTGATCACCTGCCTGGCGCCGCCGCCGATCTCCTCCGCGACCCAGTGCGGAACCTGCGGGATGGCGTACAGCTCGAGGTTGAGGTGGGAACTGCGGGATCCGGCCTGCATGCCGTAGCTCTGGACGGCCTGGATGTAGAGCGGTTCCTGCCGGCCGTCGGCATCCGTCTCGCGCGGCTGCGACGCGATCTCGCGCATCGCTTCGCGGGCCGCGCGCAGGAGCGCTCCGGCCAGCTGTGGCGAGGCATCGGCCAGGCGCTCGTGATGGTCGCGCGGCGCGACGAGGATCTCCCACGAGCCGGTCGCGCGCTCGACCTCCGACAGGCTCAGCTGAGCGGCGCTTGCCTTGGTCGAGTCGATGCGGTGGAAGGCCTGCGACCGCAGCGCGACGCGGCGAACGAGGTGCGGGGGGCCGTCGTCCGGGGACTCGTCGCAGTGGCGGCAGTGGCTGCCTTCGATCCGCTGCGCCTGGATCTCGAACGCCTCGCGCTGGAAGGCGCGGTCCGCGACGATGGCCGACCACCACCCGGTGACCGGGTCCCGACGCAGCTCGAACACGCGGCGCATCGTACCCGATGGACATCGGCGTCTCCGGAGAAGGCAGTGCTTCCTTGGGCCGCAACGGCTCAGCGCAGCTGCGACATCACCTCGTATGGATCGGATCCGACGATTGGCGTGCCGTACAGCTCCATGGCGCCGATGTCGGATGGCCGGCTGAACGGATCACCGCGATCCACCAGGCGGACCATCGGCGCGAACTCGGGCCAGCGGCCGTCGAGCGGCGCTCGCCACAGCGCCAGGTTGAACGACGACACGCCGATCTGGTCGCGGTAGGCGATCAAGGCCCGCGCCACGGCATCGGTGAAGGCTGGATCGCGCTCGTCCAATCCCGGGCGGCCGATCACCAGCAGCTCGCGCTCCTTGATGGGCGTGAGGTGGGCGATGGTCGTCACGCCCGAGGATTCCATGGCGAGGCCGAGGTCGCGGTGCAGCTCGACCAGATCGGCCACCAGGTCGCGGTCGTGTGCGCCCCGGTAGGCGACCGCCGCGCGATGGAAGCGCTCCAGGTGCGCGTAGTGCAAGCCCGAACCGAGCAGTGCCTGCGCGTGGCCGTGGACGATCGAGCCACCCGCCCGCCAGAGGCAGTTCCAGATGAGCATGTAGTTCGCCGCTTCGGCGTCATCGGCTCTGGCTCGATCGGCCCATTCGCGGCCGGTCGAGAACAGATCGGCGACGAGTGAGGCGTCGAAGGCGAGCGGGTCATGGGTGTCGAAGACGAGGACGGCATGGTGCGCATCGGCCATGGCTGCGTTCGCGCCGCTCACCATGTGCGCTCCGCGGACCCGGCCGAAGGGCTCCGCCGGCGTGCCAGTCTCCGGCGAGCAGAAGGGGTCGTCTTCGGTGGCGGCGATTTCATCGGCCAGGTTGCGCCCACCGCTCGAGCCGTCGATGGGACGCCGGGCGCGAAGCGGCGCAAACAGCGTCGCCTCCAGCGTGGCGATATTGGTGACCTTGACGACGCGCTGCTCGCGAACCGCATCGGCCGACCCGAAGTGCTGCGCCAGCCAGGCTTCGAGCGCATGAGGAGGCGAGGTGCGTCCGGTGACGACCCGGACGTCGAGCAGGCGGTCGGCACGCGCACGCGCCTCGCCCTCGAGGCCGGCAGTGCGCGACGGCAGTCCCAGCAGCCCTTTCAGCCGAGCTCCCAGCCGCGCTTTCGTGGCTGCTCCTGCCATTCGGAGCGGAGAAGGCTCATCACGTGGACGTCGTGGTGCTCGCCGCGCGCGAAGTGCGCCCGCCGCAGCGTGCCCTCGTGGACGAACCCCGCCTTCGCGTACACACGGCGCGCGGCGTCATTGCCGTCGTAGACATACAGGCCGATGCGTTCCAGCCGCAGCGCCCCGAAGCCGAAGTCACAGATGGCGCGCAGCGCATCGGTGGCATACCCCTTGTTCCACTCATCCTTCTCGCCGATGGCGATGCCGAAGTCGGCAGTGCCGTCCTTCCAGCTGATCTCGTGCAGGCCGATGGTTCCGATCGGCCGGGCATCGGCCAGCAGGCAGATGACGAAGTGGTAATCGGTCGTGCCCTGTGCGGCCAGCATGCGGTCGAACCAGGCGGTCTCGGCCGCGTCGCTCATTGGCGCGAACATCTCGAGGTTTCGCAGGACGTCCGCGTCGTTGAACCAGCGGACGAAGGTGGGGACGTCGTCGCGCTCCGCGGGGCGGAGGTAGACCTGCTCGCCTCGGATGATCGGTCGGCGTTCGGGTAGGCTGGTCATCCCGGGCCGAGTGTAACGAAGGAGACTGCGCCGATGGCTGCAACAAGAACCGCAACCGTGACCTGGACCGGGACGTTGGCCGAAGGCGCCGGCACGGTCAGCGCCGGCTCGAGTGAGCTTTTCACTGATCTGCCGGTGTCATGGGCATCTCGCACGGAGGAGGTCGACGGCCGCACCTCGCCGGAGGAGCTGCTGGCCGCCGCCCACGCGTCGTGCTTCGCCATGGCGCTCTCCGGCGGCCTCGCGCGCGCCGGAACCCCGCCCGATCACGTTCACGTGTCCGCCACGGTGACGTTCGCGCAGGTCGGCGAGGCGTGGACCGTGACCCGCTCCGAGCTCGACGTCGTGGGCACCGTTCCGGGCCTCGACGAGGCCGGCTTCGACGCGGCGGCTCAAACCGCGAAGGAAGGCTGCCCGATCTCGCGCGCGCTCGCGGGCAATGTGGAGATCTCCGTCCATTCGACGGTCGAGGATGCCCACGACTGACTCGCGGTGAAACCTTTCGGCAACCCATCGGCTCGGTAGTGGTAGGGGCCACAAACGGCCCGGCAAGCACGACCGATGGGAGCCGACACCGTGAACCTTGGCAGCACTCTTCGAGGAATCGCCTTTGCCATTGGCGGACTGCTCGTCCTGGCGGGCGTGGCGTTCGCCACCAGCGACCGGGGAACCGATGACGTCGCCGGTGCCTCGCCCAGCGCCCCGGCAGTAGCCACCTTCGGCGGCAGCGTCAGCGCCGATCCGACTGCGAGCGCCAGCGCGGAAGCCGGCGCCAGCGCCGATTCCGCGGCGACCGCCAGCGGGGCCCCATCGGCCAGTGCAGACGCCACGGCCAGCGCGGATCCGAGCGCCAGCCCCCAGACAGCGGCATTCGGCGCGGCGTCGCCGAGCGCATCAGCCGACGACCATGGCGGCATCGACAATTCCGGTCCGGGCAACGCCGAAGACGACGACGACGAGGACAACTCGGGCCCCGGCAACGCGGATGACGACGACCGCGACGACAGCTCCGGTCCGGGCCACGGCGGCGACGACGATGGGTCGGACGACGACAGCTCCGGGCACGGCAGCGACGACTGACTCGGCGCGTGACCGCGCGGATGTGGCAGGCGGCATGGGACGATGAGGGCGTGGATGACACCGCCCTCATCGCCGCGCTGCGCGCCGGTGACCGCGATGCCTTTGCACTCGTCGTCGAGCGCGAGACGAGCTCGGTCTATCGCGCCTGCCTCCGCATTCTCGGCCGCCCGCACGACGCCGAAGACGTGACCCAGGAGAGCTTCGTGGCTGCCTACCGCGCCATCGGCCAGTTTCGATCGGAGGGCTCCCTGCGCGGGTGGCTGCTGCGGATCGCCACCCGCCAGTGCTTCCGTCGGCTCGCGCAACGCCGGCCGGCCGCCGACCTCGGCGCCATCGGCGATGGGCTGCTCGTCGACACGTCTGCGGAACCGGCGCGCGTCGCGGTCGCCGCCGAGGCGCGAGACGAGATCCGGGCCGCCGTTGCCGCGCTCGATGATCCGTACCGCGAGGTGGTGGCCCTGCGCTTCTTCGGCGACATGTCGCTGGCCGAGGTGGCCGAGACCACGGGGCGACCGATCAACACCGTGAAGACGCATCTGCGCCGCGGCCTCGAGCGGCTGCGCCCCGTATTTGCTTCCGAGGTGGACCGATGACGCGACATCCCTACGGTCACGACGAGCTCGACCGCGTCGACCCCGAGCTGGACCGAGTTGCCGGCGAGCTCGAGCGCTACGCGGCGGCACGGTCAGGCGAGCCACCGCTCGGACTCGCCGCGCGCATCCAGGCGGCGATCGACGACGAGCCTGAGCGGCGCGCGGGATGGTGGGCGCCCTTCACGGCCGGCCTCCGTGGCCTGCGAGGTCCGGCGCGCGCGGTTGCTGTGGCAGCCGTCGGCGTGGCCGTGGTCGTGGGCGCTCTGGCCCTGGGAGACCTGGCGGAGCGGGCGCGTCAGAACAACGTCGGCGCCTCGTCCACGCCAAGCCCTCTCGTCACGCCGACCGCCTCACCGACCGCCTCACCAACGCCAAGCGTCACGCCGTCCCCCAGCCCGTCGCCGTCCGCGACGGCGAGTCCGAGCGACGAGCCGAGTGTGAGCCCGTCCCCGAGCGCATCGGACGATGACGACGTCGAGACCCCCGAGCCGAGCGAGTCGGATCACAGCGGACCCGGGGGCGGCGGTGACGACAACAGCGGCCCGGGCGGAGGCGGTTGAGGACTCAGACGCCCTCGAACTTCGGCGGGTAGACGACCATCCCCGCGGGCAGCTCCGTGACGCCGGGCCGCGGACGCACCTGGAACGCGTCGCCGGCTTCGTCGTACGGCCCGTGGATGTCGTGATCCGACGCAGGCTCGAAGCCGAAGCGCGAGTAGAAGGGCGGTGAGCCGAGGACCGCGACGAAGGGCTCAGGATGCGTGTCTGCAATGGCGAGCGCGTCGCGCATCAGTGCGGAGCCGATGCCGTAGCCCTGGTAGGGAGGCAGGACTGCCAGCGGCGCCAGCGCCAGGACGGTGTCGCCGGCCGGCTCGCCGTCGTCGGGGTGGAAGCTGACCCGGCTGATCAGGATGTGACCCAGAACGCTGCCGTCTCGCGTGGCGGCGACGAGCGAGAGCTCGGGCACGAAGTCCGGGCCGCTGCGGATGGCGTCGACCAGTTCGGCCTCGTCACGCCGGTGGAAGGCCTCGCGATGGAGGTCGTGGATGAGGTCGAGATCGATCGGCTGCTCCGCGCGGATCGTCCACTCGGGCGCGTCGACAAGATCGGGGGCAGGCAAGGTGAGCGTCATGCTCGCCTCCTAGCACGTGGCGCGCCAGTCAGCGGCCCGTGACGACGCCTCCGGCGAGCTCCCAGACGTCGGCCCGGGTCCCCTGGCCATCTCGCCCGCCGAACAGGAGGACGCGCCCGCGGACGCCGTCACGGACCATCTCGGCGCCGGCCCGCCCCGGCGGCGCGGGGGCGACGGCCTCCAGCGCGACGGCATCCGCCTCCCCGTCGACCAGGAGCCATAGGTCTCCGAGGTAGCCGCCGTCCGGGGCCTGGCCGCCGAACACGAGCGTTGCACCGTCGAGGCGTGCCCGCGCGTAGAGGTTGCGCTCGGGCGGCAGGGCGCCGTCGACCTGGCTCCAGCCCCCGCGGGAGAGCAGCCATCGGTCACCGAGGGCGGTGACGCCGGTCGTTTGACCGGCGTACAGCGTGAGCTCGCCGGCATCGGTCCACCAGCAGCCGTGCAGGCAGCGCTCGACGGGTGCGGCGCCGTCCGGCGTCTCGTCGGCCCAGGCCTCGGCTGCGAAGTCGTAGGCGCGCGTATCGGCGAAGCGGGAGCCATCGGCGGTGAAGCCATGGCTGATCCAGAGGCGGCCGTCCGGTCCGACCGACGCACAGGTGCCATATCGAGCGACCGGCACGTCGCCGCCGGCCGAAAGCAGGCGCCACGTCCCCGTCCCCGGCGAGAACGCCCACAGATCGTCGAAGAAGCGCGAGCCGGCCTGCCCAGCGAAGATGACCAGCCCGACGCCCTCGACCCACGCGGCCTCGTGGCCGAATCGCGCCTCGGGACCCGGCGGCACGTCGAGCCTGGTCCATCCGTCGCTCTCGAGGTCGTACGTCCAGAGGTCGTCGTATACGGTCGCGCCGTCGCGCCCTCCGAAGAGGTACGCCAGCCGTCCGTCGCCGTCGACGGTCCAGGTGTGGTCCTCGCGCGACGGCGGTCCGACGACGTCGAGCTGCGTCCAGGTCATCGGTTCAGTCGCCGGGCCGGGCGGTGCGCTGGGTGGCGGTGTCGCTGTCGCCGTCGCCGCCGGCGATCCGGCGAGCGTCATGGTCGCCGAAGCCGATGGCTGCGCCGGTGCAGCGCAGGCCGTCAGCACGAGCGCATAGCCGATCACCGTCGCCCGCTTCGACATGCGGGCAGGATGCCATGGCGCTCCAACATCGAGCATTCGACGTAGCTCCGACTGGACCGATGCGGCGGTGTCGGCACCGCCGCCTGCCGGATGGCGCACGGACCGCCGCGCCTGACGATGAGGGCGTCATCCATCCGCAATCCTCCCTCAGGAGCCGCCCGCACCATGGACACCGCCGTTACCCTGCGCTTCGCCTCCCAGCCCGTCGACCTCTCCGCCCTTGGCCGCGCACTCCGCGGACGGATCATCGAGGCCGGCGATCCCTCGTTCGACGATGAACGCCAGGTGTGGAACCTCGCCCACTCCGCCCAGCCGCTGGCGATCGTCCGAGCCGCCGATGCCCGAGACGTTGCCACCGCAGTCGGGTTCGCTCGCCGCAACGGCATCGAGATCGCGGTCCGCAGCGGCGGCCACAGCCTTGCCGGCCATAGCACCGGCGACGGCGTGCTGGTCATCGACCTGCGCGACCTGCGTGGCCTGCACATCGACCCGGCCGCAGGGATGGCGTGGGCGGGCGCCGGCCTGACTGCTGGCGAGTACACGGCCGCCGTGGCTGAGCACGGTTTGGCGACGCCATTCGGTGACACGGGCTCTGTCGGCCTGGGCGGCATCACCCTGGGCGGCGGCATCGGCTGGCTGGCGCGCAAGCATGGCCTGACGATCGACTCGCTGCTGTCCGTCGAGATGGTGCTCGCGTCCGGCCAGATCGTGACCGCTTCGGAATCGGAGAACGCGGACCTGTTCTGGGCCGTCCGGGGCGGCGGCGGCAACTTCGGGATCGTCACCCGCTTCTGCTATCGGCTGCATCCCGTCGACCAGATCCTTGGTGGCGCGCTCGTCCTGCCACCCACGCGCGACGTGCTCCGCAGCCTGGTGCCGATCGCGGCCGCGGCTCCTGACGAGCTGACCACGATCGCCATGATCATGCCCGCGCCGGCGCATCCGGCGATGCCCGAGGAGCACCACGGCCGCTTGAGCCTGGTCCTCATGTTCGTCTACGCCGGGGACCCTGAGGCCGGTCGTGCCGCCATCGCGCCGTTCATGGCCGTCGCCGAGCCGTACGGGGTGCTGGCCTCGCCGATGCCGTATCCGGGCATCTACGAGCTGACGGCGGGCGGCGCAGCACGCCATGCCAGCACCACGCGTTCGGTCTTCATGAGGACGCTGGACGACGCGTCGGTCGATGCGATGATGGCGGCGATCGACGTGATCCCGGCGGGCTCGATGATCCAGCTGCGCGTGTTCGGTGGCGCGATGTCACGCGTCCCGGCGACCGCCACCGCGTTCGCTCACCGCGATGCGGCGGTCCAGGTCAGCGTCATGTCGGCGTTCGTGGATGAGGCATCTGCCCCCGCGGCGGTCGCCTGGAACCGCGGCCTGTTCGCCGCACTGGAGCCGAAATCCACCGGCGTCTACGCGAACTTCCTCGAAGACGAAGGCGACGCGCGCATCAGAGCCGCCTATCCCGCCGGCGCTTACGAGCGCCTGGCCGAGATCAAGCGCCGATACGACCCGGCCAACGTGTTCCATCGCAACCAGAACATCGCGCCGCGCTGATCGGCCCGGCGAGCGCGGGAACGGCCCGGCGATGTGCCGGGCCGTTCGTGCGTGATCAAGTGGAGCGGGAAACGGGTCTCGAACCCGCGACCTTCTGCTTGGGAAGCAGACGCTCTGCCAACTGAGCTATTCCCGCGCCAGCCGATCGTAGCGGCGAGCGCGCCCTCAGTCCATCGGCCCAGTGGATTTGCGCATGGACATGCCAGACGCCGGGGGGTAGGTCCCGGCGTCGGCTGGTCGCTGTCGAGTGGAAGGCCTAGCGGATCAGGGTCACCCCACCGCCCTGGGCATGGCTCGGGGAGGCTGCGACGGTTCCGACGGTGCCGGCGGCGACGGCCGCCATCAGGGCCACGCCAGCCAGGCCGGCCGCCAGCCGCCGAGCTGTCAGTGAGCGGAACGCGTCGCGATTGAACGGTCGCGCATGCTCGTGGCGGTCCTTCTGGACCATGCGGATGCGGGCCGCGTGATCGAGTCGCTCGCCGTACGTCTGCTTGGCCAGGTGATAGCTGGTGGTGTTCGGTCCGAGCATTGAAGTGTCTCCTTCGAGCTGGAGTGGTTGGCTCGTCGTCGTTGGAGGAATGCTCGCCCCGAGCGGGCCGAATCGGTGATCAACGGGCCGACAGGAGGCCGGTCAACCTGCCGATGCGCTCCCTGTCGGCCCAGCCGCGCATGCGCTGTCGTACGCGCGACACCTTGACGCCGAGCGCGCTGACGGGGGAGAGTGTCCGCGCGTACGAGGGTGCCTGCGTGCTCGACCATTCCGTCGCGATCGACCTGCTGCGCCGATGCGCGCTCTTCGCGCACGCGTCGGACGACGGCCTTCGTGCGCTGGCTGGCCAGATGCGGCGCCGCCGGTATCGGCGCAACGAGGTGATCTTCCACCAGGGAGACATCGGCGATTCCTTCCACGTGGTTGCTGCCGGCGCGGTCAAGATCGTGCTCCCGTCGGCCGAGGGCGACGAGGCAATCATCGCCAGCCTCAAGCCGGGCGACTTCTTCGGCGAGCTGGCGCTGCTCGACAGCTCACCGCGCTCGACGACCGCGACGGCCATCGAGGTGACGGAGACGCTGACGCTTCCCCGTGAGCACTTCCTGCACCTCCTCCAGGACGATCCGGAGCTCGTCCGCGCCCTGCTGCGAGCGCTGGCCGAGGAGCTGCGCCGCCTCACGGGGCACGTGGAGGAGCTGCACTTCCTGGATCTCGCAGGGCGGTTGTCGATGCGCCTGGTCCGCCTTGCCCGCGACGCCAACCCCGACGCCACCGGCCGCTGCGAGCTCGACTGGCCGTTCACCCAGTCGGACCTGGCCGCAATGATCGGCGGGACGCGCCAGAGCGTGAACAAGCTGCTCAGCGGCCTCGTCGAGGATGGGCTGATCAGCATCGAGCGCGACACCCTCGTCATCAACGACGTGCTCCAGCTCGAGCGTCATGGAAGCCGATGAGTGTCGCGCAGGCGACAGCCAGAGTGTCGGATCAGTGCTTCGGCGAGCGCACCGGGCACCGTAGGATCAGCCACATTGCGGTCGATGCTGCCAGCTAGGAGGCAATGAACGATATGGACAGATTCCGGCGGCGACCGCCGATGGAAGGGTTCTCGCGCCCGGGTTCGCTGGGCGGCGAGGCATACGATGACGACTCAGTGGAGGGTCACATGATGGACGACGATCGCACCCAGGACATCGACACCGAGGGCCACGCCTTCGTCCGCCGCGCGGATGAGAGCGACGACACCGAGGGTCACGCGTTCACCCGTCGCGCGGACGACAGCGACGATACCGAGGGCCACGCCTTCACCCGCCGAGCGGATGATGACGAGGACACCGAGGGCCACGCGTTCACGCGTCGAGCCGACGACGAGGACGACACGGAAGGTCACGCCGGCTGGCTGAAGGCCACCGACGAGGACGACACAGAGGGCCACGTCTCCAAGATCAAGTAGCCACCCGCGCGTGGCACAAGATCCCCCAGTGGATGCCGCGATCGCCGCGCTTGTCGCGGCATCGCGGCGTTCCGCCGTTGGACGACGGCTGCAGGGCGACGTCGAGACCCGTCTCCTCCAGAGCATCGTCGACGCGACCGTGCGACTGTTCGATGCCGAGGCGGCCTCGATTGCGCTTTTCGAGCCGGATCCGGACCGGCTCGAGTTTCGTGTTGCCGCCGGCGAGCAGGGCGCGGGAGCGATCGGCCTGTCCGTTCCTCCCACCCAGGGCATCGTCGGCTTCGTCTACTCGACCGGCCAGGCGCTCGCGCTCTCCGACGTCGCCAACGATCCGCGCTTCAACCGGGATGCGGCGGAGCAGACGGGCTACGTGCCTCGCTCGATCGCCGCGGCCCCGCTGCTCGACGAGAACGGGACGCAGGGCGTCCTGCAGGTGCTCGACAAGCACTCGTCGGCGACCTTCTCACTGCGCGACATGGAGCTGCTGGCCGTCTTCGCGCGACAGGCGACCGTTGCCATCGCCGCCACCCGGGTCCAGCGCGACACCGCCCGTCTCCTGCGCGGCGTGCTGGCCGATCTCGCTCCGGACCTGACGGACGAGCAGGCCGAGGCCGCCGTATCGGCGGCGACGCAGGGGCTCGACGCGGAGGACGAGCCCTTCTGGAGTCTGGTCGACCAGATCGCCCGACTTCGCGGGCTCAGCGACCGCGAGACGAGCCTGGTCTCGGCCATCCTGGAAACCGTGGCGGCTCACGCGGAGCGAACGCAGCGCGGCCGCATCGGTCGATGACGTCGTCCGAGCTCCCGGCCTGGTCCGAGCCGTTCACCAACCGCCGGCGCGAGCTTCGCCGACGCCTCCGGGTCAAGGGCGTCACGCGTGATTGGGCCTGGGGCGGGGCGACCGGGGCCGGCGTCCGGGTTGGCATCATCGACTCGGGGCTCGAGAACGCACATCCGAGGCTCCGCGGACGCGTCGCCGAGAACGTCACGGTCGAGATGACCGATGACGGTCCAAGGGTCGTGCCGGACGACCCGATCGACATGTTCGGACATGGCACTGCGTGCGGCGACATCATCCTCTCGCTCGCTCCCGACGTGGAGCTCGTCAGCATCCGGGTCCTTGGCGCCGACCTGCGCGGCAAGGGAACCGCCTTCGCCGCCGGGCTGGAGTGGGCCCTCGAGCATGACATCCAGGTCTGCAACCTGAGCCTGTCGTCGAAGAGCGAGTCGCTGTACCCGGTCTTCCACGACCTGGCCGATCGCGCCTACTTCCAGTCGATGGCGCTCATCAGCGCCGCCAACAACGTGCCGGCGCCGAGCTATCCGTCCCTGTTCAGCTCGGTCTTCTCGGTGGCCGCTCACGCCGAGCCGGACCCGTGGCGCATCTACTACAACCCGGCGCCTCCGGTCGAGTTCGGCGCGTGGGGCGTGGACGTGCCGATCGCCTGGAAGGACGGCGGCTCCACGGTGGCCACCGGCAACAGCTTCGCCGCGCCGCACGTGGCGGGGCTGGTGGCGCTGATCCTCTCGAAGCACCCGGGCCTGAGCCCGTTCGAGGTGAAGGCCATCCTGGCCAGCGTGGCCGACAACCCCGGACGGCGACATCCGTGGCGTCGGCGCGTGTCCGCTCCGTGAGCCTGCTTCGGACCTACCTCGACCTCTTCCGCCGCAACGGTGCGCTCTCGCGCCTGCTGGCAGGCGAGTTCGTGTCGGGCATCGGCGACTGGCTGTATCTCGTGGCGGTCCTCGTCGTCGTCTACGCCGACAGCAACTCGCCGGTGCTCCTCGGCATCGTGGGCGCCGCGCGGATCCTGCCGTACGTGCTGCTGTCCGTTCCGGCCGGCATCGTCGCCGACCGCTTCGACCGGCGGATGGTCCTGCTGGTGACCGACGTCGCCCGAGGCGTCCTGATGCTCGTGCTGGTCGGTGCGGTGATGGTCGATGCTCCGACCCTCGTGATCGTGGCGGTGTCCATCCTGGCGGCCTGCTTCTCGACCTTCTTCGGCCCGGCCATCGCTGCGCTGGTGCCGACCATCGTCGATGAGCGCGACCTTGGAATCGCCAACAGCGCGTGGGCCACGCTCGACAACGTCGCCTTCATCGTGGGGCCCGCGCTCGCGGGGCTCCTGCTCGCCGGCGGAGGGCTGGAGATCGCCTTCCTGCTCAACGCCGTCTCGTTCGCCGTCGTGGCCGTCGTGCTCTGGCAGCTGCCGATTCCACGCACGGCCGACGTGGTGGTGAGCTCCGCGGACGAGCAGCCGGCATCGGCCTCCTGGCGCGATCTCGTTCGGCCCCTGGCGGGCCCCTTCATCCTCGACTCGACCACCAGCATCGTCGGAGGCGGCCTGGGCGTGCTGACGGTCGTCATCGCCATCGACGTGCTGGGCGCGGGCGATGCCGGGACCGGCTACCTGAATGCCGCCATCGGCGTCGGCGGAGTCGTGGCGGGCATCGCCGGAGGTGCGCTCCTCGCACGCAGGCTGAGCGTGCCGCTCCTGCTGGGCGGCCTCGCCGGAGGTGTCGGCCTCGCGTGGCTCGCGCTGACCGGTGATCTCCTGACCGCCATGCTCGCCATCGGCGTCGCCGTGGCCGGGCTGCTGCTCCTCGACGTGGTCAACACCACGCTCATCCAGCGCATCGTTCCCGATGCGCTCCGCGGACGCGCCGTGGGCGCGATGCAGACCAGCTCATCGGTCCTGTATGCCGCCGGCTCGCTGGTCATGCCGCTGCTGGCGGACGCGCTGGGCGTGCCCGTGGTGCTGATCGGCGCAGCGGTCATCATGGCCGCCGGCGCAATCTTGGCGCTGGTGCTCAGCGGGAGCCAGGAGGAACCCGCGGCCGTCGATGCCTCGCGCATCCGGTTGCTGGAGCGGCCGATCTTCGCCGGGCTTCCGCCAGCTCGCATCGAGGCAGCCGCACGAGGACTGGTCCCCGTGCCGGTTGACGCGGGCGAGGCCGTCGTTCGCCAGGGCGAGGCGGCCGACCGCTTCTACGTGATCGATTCCGGAGAGCTGCGCGTCACGCAGGTCCGCGACGGTGACGTCCATTTCCTGCGTGATCTCGGCCCGGGCGACGTCTTCGGCGAGATCGGCCTGCTGCGAGGAGTGCCCCGCACGGCGACCGTCACGGCCAGCACTCCCGCCGTGCTCTACGCCCTCGACGCCGCGGCCTTCGCTGAGCTGGTTGGCTCCGGGCCTGGATTGAGCTCGCGGCTGCTCGATCTGTACCGGGGCGCGCTCAGCCGTTGATCCTCGCACGTCAGGCGGCGAGGTCACCGGTGAGCATGCGCCGATAGGAGTCGTAGCGCGCCTCGCTCACCGCGCCGGCCTCCACCGCTGCCCGCAGCCCGCAGCGCGGCTCATGCAGGTGGCTGCAGTCGTTGAAGGCGCAGTTTCCCAGGTGCTCGCGAAACTCGGGGAAGCACCAGGCCAGCTCGCTGGGCGGGATCTCCCACAGGCCGAGCTCACGAATGCCCGGCGTGTCGGCGACGTACCCACCACCCGCGAGCGCATGCAGCTCCGCGTGGGTGGTGGTGTGCTTGCCCTTGCCGGCGAGCACCTGCGAGACCTCGCCGGTCGCCAGCTGCAGGCCGGGTTGGATGGCATTCAGGAGCGTCGACTTGCCCACGCCGGACGGCCCGGTGACGATCGACAGCTTGCCGGCCAGCCGCGCGCGCAGCTCCTCGACGCCCATGCCCGTCTTCGCCGACGCGTAGACGACCTCGTAGCCGATCTGTGCATAGCCGCCGAACAGCCGCTGCGCCTCCGCCTCGCCGACGAGGTCGACCTTGTTGGCCACGAGCAGCACGGGCACCTCGTTGTATTCCGTCACCACCAGGAACCGATCCACGAGCCGCGGATTGGGCGGCGGTCGATCGCACGCGAACACGACGGCCACCAGGTCCGGATTGGCGACCATGACGTCCTCGCGCCACGACCCGCGCGGCCCGGGCTGCCGGCGGCTGAACCGCCGCTCTCGAGGCTCGACGGCGTCGATGGCGCCGGTCCCATCCGCCAGGCGCTCGACGCTCACGCGGTCGCCGATGACCGCGAGGTCGGACGCCTGGCGCTCCTTCTTGACCCGGCCGCGCAGGCGCGCCTCCACGAGGTCACCTTCGTCGGTCAGCACGGTGTAGAAGCCGGATCGGGCTCGCAGGACGACCCCGCGGGTGCGGCTCATCCGAGCGCGCCCACCGCCATGCCGTAGAGCGTCTCCTCGCGCTTCGGCACATCCGCGCCGCGTGCCATCCGTCCGTCCCAGCCGACCGTCTCGACCCCCAGTCCTCGGAGCCATCTGGCTCCGATCTCGTTGCCCGGTGGCAGATTCAGCCGCAGCCGCTCGACGTCGGGCGCTTGGTCGAACGCCGAAGCCAGGAGGGTCTCGGCAACGGTCGGTGCGTCGGCCAGGAACGGACCGATGCGGCCGCCGTCGGCACGCACGCACGCGTATCCGGCCAGTTCGTTTGCAGTCGCCGCGGCGAGCACGGTCGCGCCGGCATCGGCCAGGAGGAGCTCCAGGATGCGCCGTCGATCGCCACCGAAGCGCGGCCGATCGTAGGAGCCGAGTGCCTCGAGGTCAGCGATGGCCGCGACGCGTACGTCCAGGGATGGGTCGGCCGTGAGAGATAGGCCCCGTGGAATCTCGGCCGTGGCGCTGGTACCCGTGCTGTGGAAGCCGTGGCGTTCGTAGAGCGGCCGCCCCTCGCTCGTGGCGTTGAGCTCGAGCCGGACGCAACCGGCGGCCTCGAGGAAGCCGATGACGCCGTTCAGGATCGCCGAGCCCAGGCCTCGCCGCTGCACGTCCGGCGCGACGACCATGTTCCCGACGAAGCCGAGTGGCCCATAGGCGATGCCCGAGCCCACGGCGATGAGCTGGGCGTTGCCATCGGCGGCGACGAGGCATCGAGCGGACGGTTCGCCGATCACGGCGCGGAGCGCCCATTCGTGGACGCCCCAGCCAACCGACTCGCGCAGGGCCGCGATCGCGGGCAGGTCCTCGCTCGTCGCGTCGCGCAGGGTCACCCCGTCGGGCAGGCGGCTCATCGGGCGGGAGTGTATCGGAGGCGCGCCGGGCGGTCGCTAGCATGGAGCCCATGGCCCCCCATCCGCTCCGCGCCGATGTCCTGCTGGTCGGTGGTGGCGTGGCGGCCGTGCGCTGCGCCCGCACGCTGCGCCGGCGCGGCTTCGCCGGCTCGATCCTGCTCGTCGGCGACGAGCCGATGCTCCCGTACAACCGCCCGCCGCTGAGCAAGGAGCTCCTCCGCGAGGATCTGCCCGACGACCTCGTGTTGGCCGAACCCGAATCCTGGTACGAGCGGCGTTCGGTGGACCTCCGGCTCGGAACGCGGGTCGAGCGTCTCGAGGCCGCCGACCACCGCGCCATCCTGGACGATGGAACCGCCGTCGCCTTTGGCCAGTGCCTCCTCGCGACCGGCGCCGAGCCGCGACGCCTGCCCATCCCGGGTGCCGATCGTGCGCTGGTGCTGCGGACCATCGCCGATGCGCGCCGCCTGGGCGCGGCCGCGACGCCGGGCGAGACCGCGGTGATCATCGGCGGCGGCTTCATCGGCGTCGAGGTCGCCTCGTCGCTCGCCGCGCGCGGGGTGCGCGTCGTCATCGCCGAGCTTGCGGATGCGCTGTGGGGCGGCGCGTTCGGCGCAGACCTGAGCAGCTGGGCCCGGGCGCGCCTGGAGGACGCGGGTGTCGTGGTGAGGACCGGCGCCGCGGCGACCGCCGTCGACGAGCGTGCCGTCCATCTGGGCGACGAGCGGATCGACGCCGGCGTGGTGCTCGTCGCCGCCGGCGTGACGCCCCGGACGGAGCTCGCGGCCGACGCAGGGCTGGACGTCGACGATGGCATCGTCACCGATGCGCTGCATCGGACCAGCGCGCCATCGGTCTTCGCCGCGGGCGACGTCGCGCGTGTTGCGGGCGCGCGCGTCGAGCACTGGCATGCCGCGCGGGAGGGAGGGGAGCGAGCGGCCCTCGCCATGCTGGATGAGCCGGTTCCTCCCGCCCGGGCGCCGTGGGTCTTCAGCGAAGTCGCCGGCCACCAGCTGGACGTCGTCGGTTCGGCGACGAACGCGGCCCAGGTTCGGCGCATCGGCGACCAGGAGCGCTTTGCCCTGGCGTACGTGTCCGATGGCGTGGTCGAGCAGGTCGCGATCGTGGACGCCGCCGTCCCGGTGGACGACGCCCGCGCCCTCGTGGAGCGTGGCGCGAGCGTCGAGGAGCTGGAGCGCGCCCTCCTCTCCGGAGTTTGACCAGGGACGGCGGCTGGGGGACAATGGCGGCGTAACACCGACTATTTCGGTCGGGATTCGCGTCGCAGCGAAATCCGGCCCGAGTCCGAGGAGCGCATGGCCCTTCCGAATCCCGCCCTGACCCAGATTCCAGACTCATACAAGTACGGCTGGAGCGATCCCGAGGCGACGCACCTGAACATCGCCCGCAAGGGCCTTTCGGCCGAGATCGTCGAGGAGATCAGCCGTTTCAAGGGCGAGCCGGAGTGGATGACGAAGCTTCGCCTCAAGGCCTATCGGCACTTCGAGGCGCGGCCGATGCCGAACTGGGGCGCCGACCTGTCGGCCATCGACTTCCAGGACATCTACTACTACATCGCGCCGACCGACAAGGCGGTCCAGAGCTGGGACGACGTGCCCGACTACATCCGGCGCACGTACGACAAGCTCGGCATCCCGGAGGCGGAGAAGAAGTACCTCGCCGGTGTCGGCGGCCAGTACGACTCCGAGGTCGTGTACCACAACATCCGCGAGGACCTCGAGAAGCAGGGCGTCATCTTCCTCGGCACCGATGAGGCCCTCAAGAAGCACCCGGACATCTTCCTCGAGCACTTCGGGACCGTCATCCCGGCCAACGACAACAAGCTGGCCGCGCTGAACACGGCGGTCTGGTCGGGCGGATCGTTCATCTACGTGCCGCCGGGCGTGCATGTCGAGCTGCCGCTGCAGGCCTATTTCCGGATCAACACCGAGAACATGGGCCAGTTCGAGCGGACGCTGATCATCGCCGACGAGGGGTCGAGCGTTCACTACGTCGAGGGCTGCACCGCGCCGGTCTACAGCTCGAACTCGCTGCACTCCGCCGTCGTCGAGCTCATCGCCCTCGACGACGCCCGGATCCGCTACACGACCATCCAGAACTGGGCGGGCAACGTCTACAACCTCGTCACC
>JAICRD010000245.1 GCA_025937535.1 Chloroflexota bacterium
CGTCGACGAAGAGCGGCAGTCCGTATCGGTCGCACACCTCGCGGACGGCCCGCAGGTTCGCCATCGACACCGGCTGACCACCGCCGGAGTTGTTGGTGATGGTCACGAAGACGACGGGCACGTTCTGCGCGCCGCGCTCGCGGATCAGCGCTTCGAGCGCATCGGTGTCCATGTTGCCCTTGAACGGATGGATGGCGGCCGGGTCGCGGCCCTCGGGGATCACGAGGTCGACCGCCTCGGCGCCGGTGAACTCGACGTTGGCGCGCGTCGTGTCGAAGTGCGTGTTCGACGGGATGACCTTGCCCTCACCGCCGATGACGCTGAACAGGATCTTCTCGGCGGCGCGCCCCTGGTGGGTCGGGATGACGTGGCGGAACGGCCACAGCTCCGTGACCGCCTCCAGGAACCGGAACCACGAGGGCGAGCCGGCATACGACTCGTCGCCGCGCTGCACGCCGGCCCACTGCTCGGCGCTCATGGCGCCGGTGCCAGAGTCGGTCAGGAGGTCGATCAGCACATCGGCGGCGTGCAGGTTGAAGAGGTTGTAGCCCGCCTCCTCCAGACGCGCCTGGCGCTCGTCCACCGTGGTCATCCGGATCGGCTCGACACTCTTGATCCGGAAGGGCTCGATGATCGTCGTCCAGCGCTCCATCGCAGCCGATGGTAGCCCGTCGCGCGTCGCACTCGATCCAGATCACCGAATCCACACCGGGAGTGCCCGCGGCAGCCGCGTCAGTCCCAAACCGCCGGCCCACGGCTCGGAAGCACCGAAATTCACACCACGGCTGGCACTTCGGTGAACGTCGGAGCCAAGCGTTCGCGCGGTGTCGCCAGAGTGTGAATCTGGTGGGAAGCAGCGAGATCGGTGCGGTGAGTGGGGGTCGCGCGAACCGTCGCGGGCCGTGCATGATGCGCCGATGGGCCGACTTCTCGCGATCTGCGGCTGGCTGGCCTGGCAGGTCCGCCGCCCGCTGCGCCAACTGGGCACCGCGCTGCCCATCGCCGTCGCGGTGCTGCTCGTGATCGTCGCCGCACTCCCGATCGTCATCCCGCAGCTCGACCCTCAGCCGCAGGACGCGACCGTCCAGGAGGTCGTCGACGGCGCAGTGACCGAGCCGGCGGGCTGGATCCGCCTCCAGGCCCACGTGATCGTGCCCCTCTCCGAGGCGCCGACCGACGAGCGCGGCCGGTACGGCCTGCTGGTGGACGAGACCGATGAGCTGCGCGCCATCGTGCTGCGCTCGGAGCAGCCGATCACCGCCGACGAGTCGACGGCCATAACCGGCCACCTGGCCGAGGCGACGGTCGTGGTCGAGGAGGATCTGCCGATCGCGGCGACGGTCGCGGGCACGCCGCCCACCGTCGTGCCGGACCGGCTGCTCGAGCTCGATCCAACGCCGAAGCCCGTTCGCGTGGTGCTGTGGCCGCTGTCGATCCCGCCGCTGCTGCTTGCCGCGATGCTCGTCGTCGGCTCGCGGGTCGGCTACCCCGTCTTCCGGCCGACGAGCGAGATCGACGTGCTGACCGGACCGCTGGGACCCGGCGAGCGGCTGCCCGCCGCGTACGGCGGGCGCATCGGCCCGAACATCCGCGCCCTCGCTGATCCGGGCGGCGCCCTCCTTCTCGTCCGGCGCGGCCCGAAGGGCAACCTCCTGACCGCACAGCCCCTGGCCGATGACGGGGGCGTCGCACCGGCGCCGGTCACCATCGGCGGCAGCTGGACCAGCGGGCGCATCGGCTACGTGTACACCCTGTCAGAGACCGTCGCCGCGCTGCTGATTCGTTCGGAGCTGGTCGACGCGACGTTCCTCTTCGCGCGTCGCGCAGAGCGCGATCGCGTGGCAGCGCTCATCACGGTCGAGCGCTGAGCGGAGACGCCTACGTCAGCTGTGCCACCACGATGGTCGCGACGTACGCCGCCAGCAGCAGACCGCCGACGATGAGGTTGAGGTTGACATTCGTGCCCATCACCGCCATGAGCGTGTACGGGCTGTCGTAGTGGACCTTCAGGCCCGCGTGGACACGGAAGACGATCGGCACGGCGGCCAGCGCGATCAGCGTCGGCCATGGCAGCAC
>JAICRD010000098.1 GCA_025937535.1 Chloroflexota bacterium
CGCAGGCCGATAGGGGCGACGCGCGCCCTGACCGCAGCGGATTCTTCGGGCCGAATGCGCCGAAGGTGAAGGGTGGCTTCGACTTCGTCGGAGACGCGTACAACGCGAGCTCCGAAGTCGCGGCTGAAACGGTCCCGCATCCCGATCCCAATCCGCTCGATTGCAACGGCCACGGCTCGCATGTGGCCGGTTCGGCCGCGGGCTTCGGCGTCAATGCTGATGGTTCGACGTACACCGGCGAATACGACGCAACGACGCACAGCAACAACTTCCGCATCGGCCCCGGCGTCGCGCCCAAGGCTGAGCTGTACGCCCTGCGTGTCTTCGGGTGCGAGGGATCGACCGACGTGACGGTTGAGGCCATCGACTGGGCCGTCGACAACGACATGGACGTCATCAACATGTCGCTCGGATCGCCGTTCGGACGGTCCGACGACCCGTCGGCGGAGGCCTCGTCGAACGCGGCCGACGCCGGCGTGATCGTGGTTGCATCCGCCGGCAACGACGGCCCGTCGCAGTACATCACCGGTTCGCCCGCGTCGGCCACACGCGCCATCAGCGTCGCGGCCGTGGACAGTACGGCCAATTTCCCGGGGGTGACCCTGAATCTGGGCGCCGCAGGGACGATCCCTGCCATCAACGCGAACGCCGCGACGATCACGCCTCAGACGTTGTCCGTCGTGGTGCTCAAGGACGATCCGGCGACGACCGGTGAGAACGAGGCCCTCGGCTGCAGCGTCGCGGCGTACCAGAAGGCAGGAATAGCTGCCGGCGGCAACCAGTTGGCCGTGAGCGTCCGCGGAACGTGCGCGCGTGTGGCGCGCGCAATCTTCGGCCAGCAGGCGGGCGCAGCGGCGGTGGCGATGATCAACACCGACGCCGGCTTCCCGCCGTTCGAGGGGCCGATCACCTCGAATCCCGATACCGGTGAGCCGTTCACCGTCACCATTCCGTTCCTCGGCGTCCGTGGCGTGCTTGGCGCGCCGGCGACCGATGACGGCGACAAGCTGGTGCTGGCCACCAGCGCGACCATCGCCGAGGCGCCGATCACCAACCCGGGCTTCAAGCAATTTGCCAGCTTCAGCTCTGGCGGTCCCCGCAACGGCGACAGCTGGCTGAAGCCAGACATCTCCGCTCCGGGTGTGAGCATCCAATCGACCCTGGTCGGCAGCGGCAACCAGGGCACCCGTATCTCCGGCACGTCCATGGCGTCGCCGATGGTCGCCGGTGTGGCGGCCCTCACCCGCCAGGCGCATCCTGACTGGAATGTCGAGCAGATCAAGGCGGCGATTGTCAACACGGGCGATCCGTCCAAGGTCGTCGGCTATCGAACCAGTCGGGGTGGCACCGGTCTCGTTCAGCCGGCCGGCTCGGCCGCGACGCAGGTCACGGCGGTGGGCGATGCCGGCACGGCTACGTTGAACTTCGGCTTCGCTGAGCTCGGGTCCAATTTCAGCGCCACCAAGACGGTGACACTGACCAACCATGGCGCTTCCGCGGCGACGTACAGCGTCGCGGCGGCCGCGACCGGAGGTGTGCCCGCGTCAGTTGGGCTCAGCGCCAATTCGGTGACGGTGCCCGCTGGCGGATCGGCGACGGTCAACGTGACCCTCAACGTGCCTGCGGCGAGCGTTGGGAGCTCGGCCGCGTTCCGCGAGGTCGCGGGGCTCGTCAGCTTCACCGCCGCCGGGGCTCCCACGCTCCGGGTTCCGTACTACATGGTCCCGAGGGCGCTGTCGAACGTGACGGCAGCCTTCGACCATGAGCTCAACCGGAATGCATCCGCCAAGGCCAACGTCTCGCTCGCGAATTCGGGCGTCATCGGCGGCAACGCGGACTTCTATGCGTGGGGCCTCCAGGACGACGATGACATCGACGAGGCGGCCCTTGGTGGGGCCGGCTATGACGTCCGGGCCATCGGAGTCCAGTCGTTCGATACGGGCGACGGGGATCGGTTGATCGTGTTCGCGGTGAACGCGCACGACCGTTACTCGAACGCCGCGGTGAACGACTACGAGGTGTATCTCGACACCGACCAGGACGGGACCGATGACTTCGCCGTCGTCGGCATCGACTTCGGAGCGCTGACCGCCGGCTCGTTCGACGGCCGGCTCGGCAGCTTCGTGATCGATCTCGCCACGGGTGATGCATCGATCTTCTTCCTGGCCGACGCTCCGTCCGACAGCAGCACGGTGCTGCTGCCGTTCTTCGCGAGCCAGGCGGGAATCAGCGCCGATCAGCCAGCGTTCAGCTACACGGCTGCCACGTTCTCGCTGGAGGGCGCTGGTGTCGACGTCGTCGACGGCACGGCGAAGTACAACGCGTACTCGCCGTCGATCAGCCAGGGTCAGTTCGCGAGCATCGCGCCCGGGGGCTCGACCAAGGTCGAAGTCAGCGTCAACAACGCCGAGTGGGCGAGCACGCCCGCCCTCGGAGTGATGGTGGTCGTGACGGATAACGCCAGCGGTGCCGACGAGGCGCGTCTGCTGTCCGTGAAGTAGCCGCTGAACCTTCCACACCACGAAGAGCCCCTGCCGGTCCGCCGGCGGGGGCTCCTCTCATTCGTTCGGGTTGTCGTCGAGTGGCGGCTTTGGGTTCTCACAGAACTGGAAGTCGCCGCGCTCCGAAGCGTGGAAGTACATCTCCTCGCCGCCCGCCTCGACGACCACGCGGTACCCGGGGACGAGCGCCTGGGTGTACATCATTCCTGGTTCAGGGCAGCCGAGTGAGCCGTCGCTCCACGTCACCGCCTCGGCGGTGATGATCGCGACTTCGTCCGCCTCGACGCCGGCGCGCTCGGCTGCCTCGCTGGTGATCGCATCCAGCAGGTCGCCCGGGACTTCGCCGATGGATGCCATGGAAGTCGGTGTCTCCTGTGGATCGGATGGTGCGTCGATCGGGCCGCTGTTGCCTGGCGACGGAGCGCACCCGCACACCACGGCGGCGATGCCAGCGATCGCCAGGACGGTCAGGCCGCGCATGCTTGTTCACGCCTCATGGCCGAGTCGATGCTGCACGGTGCGGGCCACTCAGGTTGAGTGTTGAGTTGAGGCAATCGTTACGTCCTCGACGACCGAAGAGGTCATTGATGTCAACGCGCCGTCGGTTAGTCTGGAACACCAATTCCACATCATCACGCCTCGGCGGCCGAGCGGACCGGGACGTGCTCAATGGAGGCCCGTTTGCCTGTGCCCGCTTCCGGACCGATGCCGCTGCAGCGAGGCTTCTCGCTGGTCGCCTCGCTGGCCCTCGCCCTCGGCGCGACGCTCCCGCTCGTCGCCCCGGCGGCCACACGAGCCGCGCCGACTGAGCTGTTCTTCAGCGAATACATCGAGGGGTCGGGGAACAACAAGGCGCTCGAGATCTACAACGGTACGGGAGCTCCGGTCGACGTCGTCGCCGGCGGCTACAACATCCAGATGTACTTCAACGGGAGCTCCAGTGCTGGACTGACCTTCAACCTGGATGGTGCGACGAGCGACGTGGTCGCCAGCGGGGACGTGTTCGTCGTCCGCAACTCAGCCGCGGACCTGCCGGCGATCATCGCCGCGGCCGACCAGGAAAATGGCTCCAGCTGGTTCAACGGCGACGACGCGATTGTGCTTCGCAAGGGCACGACGGTCCTGGACGTCATCGGGCAGATCGGATTCGACCCCGGGAGCGAGTGGGGAACCGGTCAGACCAGTACGAGCGACAACACCATCAGCCGTCTTGCCTGCGTCTGGGCGGGCGACCAGGAGTGGGCCGATGCATTTGACCCAGCCGCGGAGTGGACGGGCGCCGCGCAGAACGACACGACGGGCCTCGGCGCGCACACCATCGCCGCGGAGCCATGTGCGACGAGTCCGTCAGGCACCGGAACGGCGGATCCGCAGAGTGTTCTGCCCGGGCAGACGACGGTCCTTTCGGTCGACGTGACGCCAGGCACCAACCCGCCAAGCACGGGACTGGCGGTCACGGCTGACCTGAGCGCCATCGGCGGCAGCGCTACCCAGGCGTTTGCCCAGGTCGGCGGCACCACGACATTCACCTTCACCGCGACGGTCGCGGCCGCGACGGCGCCGGGCTCGTACACGTTGCCGGTGACCATCACGGACGACCAAAGCCGGACCGCGACGACCAGCATCGCGCTCGTCGTGCAGGGCGCGTCGGCCACGATCTGCGAGATCCAGGGTGCGTCGCACACTTCGCCGATGGTCGACGAGTCCGTGTTCGCGGTCCAGGGAATCGTCACCGCCGTCGGCGACGACGGATTCTGGATGACCGATCCCGACTGCGACGAGTCTGACGCGACCTCCGACGGCATCTTCGTCTTCGGTGGCGAGGCCGCGCCGGGCGACCTCGTCGCCGTTGATGGGATGGTCGACGAGTTCGGATTCGAGGACGAGCTCACGACGACCGAGATCGGTGACGCCACCGTCACCGTGCTCGACACGGGGCTGGATCTGCCGACGACAGTCATCGGCGTCGACCGTGTGCCACCAACCTCGATCATCGACGACGACGGCATGACGTCCTTCGATCCTGAAACGGATGGCATCGACTTCTGGGAGAGCCTCGAGAGCATGCGCCTCGAGGTGCGTGACGCCATCGCTGTCGGGCCGACCAACGGTTTCGGCGAGACCGCGGTCGTGAGCCAGCTCACCACGTGGGGTGAGCGGACCGAGCGCGGCGGGATCATCGTCCGGGAGCTGGGCGCTGACGGCGATTATCGGCCTGGCGACTTTAATCCGGAGCGGCTGATCACCGACGACGAGCTGGTCGACACAGCGCCGGTGAATACCGGTGACGAGTTCGCCAGCGATCCGGTGGGCGTGCTGGACTACAGCTTCGGCAACTTCAAGCTGTTCCTCACCGCCGATCCGGGTCGCGTCGACAACGGCCTGACGCGCGAGGTGACCACCGAGGACACGCTGCACGAGCTGAGTGTCGCGACCTTCAACGTCGAGAATCTCTCCGCGCGGAGCGGCGACGCGAAGGTCAACGAGCTGGCCAGGCAGATCGTCGTGAATCTGAAGTCGCCGGACATCATCGCCATCGAGGAGATGCAGGACAACAACGGCTCGACCAACGATGGCACGGTCGCTGCCGACCTGTCGTGGCAGCGTTTGATCGACGCGATCGTCGCGGCGGGCGGTCCACGGTATGACTACCGCCAGATCGACCCGGTCAACAACGCCGATGGTGGCCAGCCCGGCGGAAACATCCGCGTCGGCTTCCTGTTCGACAAGCAATACGGGCTGCAGTTTGTGGATCGGGCGGGCGGTGACGCTGTCACCGACACCGATGTCGTCCGCAGCGGCAACGACGCCGCCTTGACCGTGAGTCCTGGTCGGATCCTCGATTCGCAGTTCGGCGATCTCACCTTCTTCGATACCCGGAAGTCGCTGGTCGGTGAGTTCCTGTTCCGAGGTGAGCCGGTCTTCGTGATCGCGAACCACTTCAGCTCGAAGGGCGACGATCAGCCTCTCTTCGGGTCCAACCAGCCGCCGGTGCGGTTTACGGAGTTCAGGTCAGCCAATGAGGAGACGGTGGAGGATGGTTGGCGGCACGCGCAGGCGCAGGCCGTGAACGACTTCGTCGACGAGATCCTCGCGGTCGATGCCGACGCGCAGATCGTAGTGCTCGGCGACATCAACGACTTCGACTTCTCGGAGACGGTCGAGATCCTCAGTGGCGCGCGTATGGCGTTGTCTGGAGGGCCAGATGCCGATGGCAGTGGTCCCACCGCGGAGACCGGCGCTGAGCCAGTGCTGACGACGCTCTTCGACACGCTGGACCCCGGTGAGCGGTACTCCTACGTGTTCGACGGAAACAGCCAGGTCCTCGACCAGATCCTGGTGAGCCAGTCACTCCTGGCGCTGGACCCGATCTACGACGTGGTGCACGTCAACGCGGAGTTCTTCGAGCAGGCAAGCGACCACGACCCGTCGGTAATGAGGGTGGCAATCACGCCGCGCGACTAGACGTCGAGCCCGGCCGCGGCCGGGCTCGTTGCGTCAGCTCAGATCGAGATCGGGCTCGTCGCGCGGGGCGCCCATCGGCGGCTCGTTGACGCCAGGCGCCCGCTGCTCCGGCATCGGGTCATCGGGTGTGTCGATGGGTGTCGGCGTCGGATCGGTCTCGGGCACCGGCGGCGGCGTTTCGTCGTTGGGTGGCGGCTGAATCGTCATGGCGTGCCTGATGCACTCGTCATGCCCGCGTTTGGACAGCACGGTCCGCGGAGTGTTCAAGACTCTTGAACACTTCATAGCACCGGTCCGCTTATCAGCCGATTACCGCTCGCTTATTGGGGCGCCATTGGCCCACCGATGCCCACGCCGTAACGTGCTAAAGTCAAGTAACACATTCCGCACAAGACAGACGGAGACAGCCATGGGATGGCTTCCCGCACCGGTCGAGCGCCTGCTGGAAGTGGCGCTCGTCGGCGAGCTGACGGTCATCGGACGGAACGGCCGCCCGATCACCCACCCCCTCATTCCGCTGTACGACGGCGAGCACATCTACCTTCACTCCTCGACGCTGTTCAGCAAGAAGCTCGAGCACATCAAGCGCGACGCCCGCGTGGCGCTCGCACTCACCGATCCGGTGGCGATGAAGGGCAACCTCGACCGCGCGACGATCCAGGGAACGGCGCGCGTCATCGAGGACGACCCGCACTCCGACTGGGAGCACCTGATCCTGGAACTGTGGCGGAAGAAGGAGCCGGCCATCGACGACTTCCTCAAGGCTCGCGTGGCGCTGCCGCTCTTCTTCGAGCGCGCCGTCATCGAGATCACGCCGGAGCGGTGCCTGTACTGGGCGAACGGTGACACCAGCCGACCGCCCGAGCGGACGGCATCGCCCGGTGCGGAGGCCGCCTGATGACTCGTTCAGGCTCTGTGCCGGCCCACGCTCCGACCGCTGCGGACCTCGAGCGCCTGTCGACGTACCCGCACGTCGTCGTCAGCTGGATCGACGACAGCGGCTACCCGATCAGCGTCGCCACCGGCTTCGAAGCCGATCCGAACGCGGGCACGATCACGCTCGTCGAGCCGGCGGAGCCGGCTATCCCGAACGATCGGGAGCTGAGCGTCATGGCAAGCCACATCCGTCCGCAGCCCGGCATCGGCTACGACGAGCGCCGCTACCTCCAACTGTGGGGTCGCGCCGCCGCCGGCACGTTCACACCGACCAGGGCCTGGGGCTGGGACGAGACCGAGGTGCCCTTCTTCGAGTACTCGGAGCGCTCCGTGCCGCAGTCGCGGCGCTACCTGGCCCAGCTGTCGGAGGAGAAGGGGAGGCCGATCCGGCCGCGCCTGTCGCCGTTCTGGCTGGCGCTGCGCACGACGCGCCTGCCCTTCCTGTCGGCCACCGCGGTGCCGGTGCTGCTCGGCATCGCCGTCGCGGCCAGCCACGGCGCATTCACGTGGTGGACGGCGCTGCTGACCCTCATCGGCGGTTCGTTCGCGCACCTGGCCATCAACGTCAGCAACGACGTGTTCGACACGCTCTCCGGAGCCGATGACGCCAACACCACGCCGACCCAGTTCTCCGGCGGCTCGCGCGTCGCCGTGTACGACCTGGTGACCATCAGGGGCCTGGCCAGACTTACTGTCGCCCTGTTCGGGGCGGCCGCCGCGATCGGTCTGCTGCTGGTGGCGGTGACGGGCTCGATGCTGCTGCTCTGGATCGGCATCGCCGGCATCCTCATCGGCGTCGCCTACACCGCTCCTCCGCTCAAGCTCGTCTACCGGGGGCTGGGAGAGTTCGCCGTCGCCATCGGCTTCGGGCCGGTCATGCTGCTCGGCGCGTACGTCGTCCAGACCGGGCGCATCACGCTGGAGCCGCTGCTGCTGTCGTTCGTGCCCGGGATCCTGATCGCCCTGATCCTGTTCGTGAACGAGATCCCGGATCGTCGCTCCGACGCTGAGGCAGGCAAGCGCACGCTGCCCACCCGCTTCTCACCCGAGACGATCAGGACGGCCTACCTCGCCGCGGCGATTGCCGCCTTCGCCGTGATCGTCGCCGGCGTGATCGGCGGCGTGCTGCCATGGCCGACGCTGATCGCGCTGGCCGCCGTGCCGATCGTCTTCCGTGTCCACGCGGGACTGAAGGTCCATTACGACAGCCCGTACACCCTCATGGCTGTGATGGGCACGAACGTGAACCTCAACCTCATCGTCGGCGGTCTGCTGCTGGCGGCGTACGTCGCGACCATCGTGGTGGCACTGCTGACGTAGGCGACTCCGCTCAGCGCTCGACCGTGATGA
>JAICRD010000175.1 GCA_025937535.1 Chloroflexota bacterium
CCAGCTCAACGTCGCCGGCGTGAATGAGCGCCTGGGCCTCGGCCTTCGAACGCGCGAGCTCCCGATCTACGAGCAGCTGGTCCAGTCGGATGCGTGACGCCATGCCGGGCAGCATGCTACGTACGACGGACCTCATGGTGTGCGGTCACGTCCCCGCCCTGCGCGGCCGGACGAAGTGGCTTGCGGAACCGTCCCAATTCTCGTCGAGTGGGCATAACGCGCCCCACAAGAGCGAAAAGCGTCTGAATTGTCGCCTGGTGCTCACCTGGAAGGAATTCGGCCCGTTCGGGCGCCGGCGAGCCGCATACCGCTCACCTGGCGGGAATTCGACCTGTTCGCGGTCCGTTTCCGGAACCGGCGGCGCTGAGGCGCGGACGCTACGCGGCGCTGACCTTGGATCGACGTTGCGTCGCCCGGATGCCGAGCGCCTCACGGACCTGCGCGACGATGCCCGGCGCATCGATACGCTGCTGCGCGCGCAGGTCGTCGACGGCGCCGTGGTGCACGAAGCCCTCGGCCAGCGCGACCTTGTGCAGCGGCACGTGGATGCCGGCACGGTTCAGCGCGTCGAGCACGCCGTCGCCAAAGCCGCCCATGGCGGCCGACTCCTCGGCGGTGACGACCAACCGCTTGCCCGCGGCGTGCTCGGCGATCAGCGCCTCGTCCATCGGCTTCGCCCACCTGGCGTTGACCACGGTCGCCTCGAGGCCATCCGCTGACGCGAGCTCATCGGCGACGGCCAGCAATCGCTGCACGATCGGCCCGAAGCCGACGAGCAGCAGGTCGTCGCCGGTGCGGAGCACTTCGCCGCGACCGATCTCAAGCGGCTCGCCCTGCCGGTCGGCCAGGTCCTCGCCGGCGTCGCGCGGGTAGAGCAGCGCGGCAGGCCCGGAGTGGTCGACGGCGCTGACGACGAGATCGCGCAGCTCCTGCTCGTCCTTGGGTGAGCCGATGATGAGATTCGGCAGCGATCGCATGGCCGGCAGCATGAACATGCCCTGGTGGCTCGTGCCGTCCTCGCCCACGAGGCCGGATCGGTCGAGCGCGAGCAGCACCGGCAGGTCGTTCTGGCAGACGTCGTGGACGAGCTGGTCGTAGGCCCGTTGGCTGAACGTCGAGTACAGCGCCACGACCGGCTTCATGCCGGCGAGCGCCATGCCGGCGGCCAGCGCGACGGAGTGCTGCTCGGCGATGCCGACGTCGTGGAAGCGCGTCGGAAACTGCTCGCAGAAGCGCTGGAGGCCGGTGCCGGTCGGCATGCCGGCGGTGATGGCCGTGATGCGCTCATCGGCCTCGGCCAGCCTGATGAGCTCCTCCACGAACGTCTGCGTGTAGGTCTTCGGCTTGCGCCGCGCGCCGGTGTCCGGTGGCAGCGGCTCCTCGGTCGGGTCGATCAGGCAGAGGTCGATGGGCGGCAGCGAGGCGCCATGGAAGCTCATCGAGTCCTGCTCCGCGGGCGCGTAGCCGCGACCCTTGATCGTCTTGACGTGCACGAGTACCGGCGCCTGGATCTGGAACGCCTGCTCGAAGGCCTCCTCCAGCTCCGCAAGGTCATGGCCATCCAGGACGCCGATGTAGGTGATGCCGATGTCCTCGAAGAAGCCGACCTTGGCCCACGAGCGCTTGAAGCCCTCCTTGGCCCAGCTCAGCAGCTCGAACGCGGGCTTCCCGATGATCGGCACGCGAGGCAGCGCGCGAACGGTCGCCGACTTCGTCTCCTGGTAGGCGCGCGACAACCGCATCTTGTTCAGCCGCGTCGAGAGGCCGCCGACCGACGGGCTGATGCTCATCTCGTTGTCGTTGAGCACGATCAGCAGAGGATGGCGCTCGTGCCCCAGGTGGTTGAGCGCCTCCATGGTCAGGCCCGAGCCGATGGCGGCATCGCCGACGCACACCGCAATCCGCTGCCGCCGGGCCGGATCGGCCTTCGGCTTCAGGTCGCGGGCGGCCGCCAGCCCGACGCCGATGCTGACGCCGGTGCCGGCGTGGCCGCCGTCGAACACGTCGTGCTCGCTCTCGCTGCGGCGCGGGAAGCCGCCGACGCCACCGACCTGGCGCAGCGTGTCGAATCGATCCCATCGGCCGGTGAGCAGCTTGTGGGCATACGCTTGGTGCCCGGTGTCCCACACGATCCGGTCGCGTGGCGAGTCCATGACGCGGTGCAGCGCGATCGCGATTTCGACGGCCCCGAGCGAGCTGGCAAGGTGTCCGCCGGTCTTCTGGACGGTGCGGATCATCTTCTCGCGCAGCTCCACCGCGAGAAGCTCGAGCTGTTCGCCATTCAGGGCGCGCAGCTGGGCCGGTTCGCGAATCGTGTCGAGCAGAGTCAAGGAATCGGTGCCCTCATGGAGTCACGGAAGTATAGGTCGGGCGGGCGGAACCCTTCAGACGAGCGGCTTCTCGAAAACGTGACTCGTCTTGACGGTGTGATAGCCGTGACGCTCGTAGAACCGATGCGCTCGCTCCCGCGTGATCCGGGACCGCACGACCATCGTTGACGCGCCGTGACCGCGCGCCCAGCCCTCCGCGGCATCGAGGAGCGCCTCGCCGATGCCGCCCGCACGGTGGGCGTCGTCCACGACCAGCCCGCCAATGAGCGCGACGTCGCTTGCCTCCAGCGAGGCGAAGCGCGAGACGTGGATCCAGCCGATCGGCTGGTCGTCCTCGCCGACGGCGACGAGCACCTCGTCCTCGGGTCGCCGGCGCAGGTACGCGAAGCGACCGCCGATGTCATCGGGCGTCGACGGGTAGCCGAGCTGACCGGTGAGCTCGGCAACGCGCGCGGTGTCGTCAGCGCGCATCGGTCGGATTGTGGGCTGCATGGGCCCCCATTGTGCCGAACGGCGGCGGACCAGAGTCGCCCGAGGTCAGCCCTCGGCCTCGGCCCCCGTGACACCGCGCCGTCCGAGCTCGGTGATCGTCAGCTCGGCCTCGCGCAGTCGGGTCTCGCAGGCCGCATGAAGGCGGAGGCCGCGCTTGTAGAGCTCGATGCTCTCCTCCAGGCCCACGTTTCCCGCCTCCAGGCGTTGCACCGTCTGCTGGAGCGCGACCACCAGCTCGTCGAAGGGGTGCTTGGCGAGCTCCTCGTCGGTGAGGACCGCCAGGGTCGCGTCGTCGATCACGAGAGCAGCTCCTCGGTGCCGTCGGCGCGGGTGCGCTCGACGCGGGTGTCCACCCTACCGCGCGCCACGATCACCTGGAGCGAATCTCCGACGGCGACTGACGCCGCGTCGCGCAGGATGCCGCCGTCCGCGGTGCGCGCCACGGCATAGCCACGCTCGAGGGTCGCCGACGGTGACAGGGCGCGCAATGCGTCGTGCGCGGCGCGGAGCGACATGCGGCGTCGCTCCAGGCGGTCGTCGAGGGCGCGCGCGCCGCGATCCACCAGGTCGGCGGCTCGCTGTCGAGCGCTCGCGATGTCCGGTGCCAGCCGCGCCAGTGCGCGCGACTCCCCGTCCAGGTGACGGCGTCGTTCCTCGGCCCGGCCGAGCAGGGCGGCCGCGGCCCGGTCGCGCAGGCGATTGAGGATCGTCGGCAGTTGCGTCCCGTCCGGTGTCGCGAGCTCGGCGGCGGCGCTCGGGGTCGGCGCGCGCAGGTCAGCCGCGAAATCGGCCAGCGTCACGTCCGACTCATGCCCGACGCCGACGATGACCGGGACCGGTGCATCGGCGACCGCGCGCACCACGCGCTCGTCGTTGAAGCTCCACAGGTCCTCGAGCGAGCCGCCCCCACGGGCCAGGATGACGGTGTCGATCCCGCGCTGCGCGTACAGCCGCTGAAGCGCGCGGACGATGGCGGGCGCCGCGGTCGCGCCCTGGACCACGCTCGGGCTGAGCACCAGCTCGACGAGGGGGTAGCGGCGGCGCAGGACGTTGTTGATGTCGCGCCAGACGGCGCCGACCGGGGACGTCACGACGCCGATCCGTCGTGGCCAGCGCGGAATCGGCCGCTTACGCCCGTCGTCGAACAGGCCAGCCGCGGCCAGCTTGCGGCGCAGCGCCTCGTACTGGGCATGCAGGTCGCCGGCACCCGCCGGCGTGATCGACTCGACGTAGAGCTGGTACACGCCCTGTGGCTCGTAGGCCCGAACGCGGCCGTGGATGATCACGTTCATGCCGTGCTCGGGGCGGACCATCGCCCGCGCCAGCTCCTCGCGGAAGAGCGCCGCGCGCACCTGGCTGTTGGCGTCCTTGAGCGTGAAGAAGCAGTGTCCCGATGCCGGGAACGAGGGCTGGCTGACCTCGCCCTCGACCCAGACGTCGGCGAGGGTCGCATCGGCGTCGAGAAGGGACCGGACTCGCCGATTCAGGTCGGTGACGCGCAGGATGCGCGGGGCGGGGCGCATCGGCTGCTGCGGCTCCGGCGTGGGGGCGTCCCAGAGGGTCGGCTGCTCAGCCATGTGCGGTGCCGCCGCGGCGTTCGTGCATCGGGTGCAACGCGCGAGCGCTACTGGACCCGGGTGACGTACTCGCCGGTGCGCGTGTCGACCCGCAGCAGGTCGCCCTCGTTCACGAACAGCGGCACCTGCACCACCAGTCCGGTCTCCAGGGTTGCGGGCTTCTTCGCACCTGTGGCGGTGTCCCCGGCGAAGCCCGGATCGGTCTGGGTCACGACCAGGTCAACCGTGACCGGCAGCTC
>JAICRD010000224.1 GCA_025937535.1 Chloroflexota bacterium
CGAGCTGATCGCTCGCGACGAGGCCGTCGCCAGCCCCTCCCTCACGCGCGCCTACCCACTCGTCGCCGAATCCGGCTCCGGTGTCGTCGTCACCGATGTCGACGGCAACCGCTTCCTCGACTTCGCCGCCGGCATCGCCGTCTGCTCCACCGGCCATTCCCATCCGAAGGTGGTCGCGGCCATCAAGGAGCAGGCGGACCGGCTGATCCACATCGCCGCCACCGACTTCTACGAGCCCCGCTATACCGAGTTCATGGAGCGCCTGGCGGCGATCGCCCCGTTCGAGGAGAGGGCGCGCGTGTTCCTCACCAACTCGGGCACCGAGGCGGTCGAGGGCGCCATCAAGCTGGCGCGCTACCACACCCATCGGCCGGGGATCATCGCCTTCGAGGGCGCCTTCCACGGCCGGACGATGGGCGCGCTCAGCCTCACCAACTCGAAGATCAAGCAGCGCGCCGGCTTCGGTCCCCTCATCCCGATGGTTCACCACGCGCCGTTCCCGCGCGTGCGCGCCTGGCGCGAGGGCTCGGGCGGCGACGGCAGCGCCGAGCTGGAGGTGCTGCGGCGCTCGATCCTCGGCCGCCTCATCGCACCCTCCGACGTGGCGGCCATCGTGGTCGAGCCGATCCAGGGCGAGGGCGGCTACTTCCCCGCCCCGAAGGCCTTCATGCAGGGCCTGCGCGAGATCTGCGACGAGCACGGCATCCTCCTCATCGCCGATGAGATTCAGTCCGGCATGGGCCGCACCGGCACCTGGTGGGCGATCCAGCACACCGGCGTCGAGCCCGACATCATCACCAGCGCCAAGGGCATCGCGTCGGGCATGCCCATCGGGGCGTTCATCGCGCGTGAATCGGTCTGGACCTGGCCGCCGGGCGCGCACGGCTCGACCTTCGCCGGCAACCCGATCTGCGCGGCCGCGGGCCTGGCGACGCTCGACATCATCGAATCGGAAGGGCTGGCGAACGCCGCGGCCATGGGCGCTCGACTGCGCAGCGGCCTCGAGAAGGCGGCCGCGGGATCGAGCGTGCGCGACATTCGCGGCGCGGGCCTCATGCTCGGCGTCGAGTTCCCCAGCCATGCTGCCGCGGAGGCGGTCCAAGAGGCTGCCTTCGAGCGTGGCCTGCTGACGCTCGAGTGCGGCGAGTCATCGCTGCGCTTCAGCCCTCCGCTGATCGTGACCGAGAGCGACGTCGACACCGCAGTGCGCATCTTCGGCGAGGCGCTCGCCGCCGCGACATCGGCGCGGGACGGCGTCGCCGAGACGGGCGGCTGAGGCGTGTCGGCCGCCTGGGCGCCCGACCGCTAGTTCAGGAGATCCGAGAGACTCGTCAGCCTGAAGCCGCGGTCGCGGAGGCCGGGGACGATGAGGTGCAGCGCCTCGAGCGTCTCGTAGCCGCCGATGTGGAACAGCACGTTCGACCCGTTCACCGCGTTGCCGATGACCTTCGCGGCGATCTGCTCGGCGGTCGGCCCGCCGTCGCTGATCGGCTTCCAGTCGATGCTGTCGATGTCCCACAGGAAGGCCTTGGTGTAGCCGGCTGAGGCGGCGGCATCGATCACGCCCTGGCTGATCGATCCGTACGGCGGGCGCCAGTACGGCTGCGGGTTCTGGCCGGTGCCAGCACGCAGGATGGCCTCCGCATCGGTCAGCTCCTTGCGAATCCGATTGGCGTCGAAGGAGCCGGTGCACGGAGCCGTGGTCGGTGAGCCGCCGCCACCACGCACGAGGTCGCAGTGGTACATCGTGTGGTTGCCGACCTCGAAGAGCTCCGGATGCGCCTCGATGATGGCGAGCACCTGTTGACCCTGGGGCGTGTTGCTCATCACGCCGGTCGCGAAGATCGTCGCGCACACGCTGTTCGCGACGAGGAAGTTCATGATGTCGACCGCCGGATCCATGCGACCGCCCATGTCGAAGGTCAGGGCCACCGCCGCACCGGCGTTCGGGATCGTTCGGAACGTCTGCGCCGATCCGGCTGCGACCCTATTGCCGGCCGTGCAGCCGGTGGAGGAGGGCGGCGAGGTCGGACGGGGGGTGGCTGGCGCAGGCGTCGCCGTGGGGCGCGGGGTGACGTTCGGGTCGCCGGCGACGATCAGCTCCCAGCCCGGCTCGATGACGTTCGGATCGGTCGCCAGTGACGGGTAGCGCTCGACATTCCAGGCCTGCAGCTGCTGGGTCGTCGTCGAGTACGCGCGCGAGATGGACGCGAGCGTGTCGCCACGACGCACGGTGTAGAGCGTGGCATTCGCCGGATCGTCGCTTGCCGTTGGCGTCGAGGAATGCGTCGCCTCCACCGACGGCTGGCCGGACGCAGACGCACGCGCCGTCTCGGAAGCCGTTGCTTCGGCACTCGCGACGTCAGCCGGCGTCGGTGACGCAACCGGTGTCGAGCACGCCGCGAGGATGACGAGCAGGGTGAGAAGCCCCGCGAGCCAGGACGCGCGACGCATCGGTCAGTTGGGGTGGTAGCCGAGATCGGACGCGGGGATCGGCGGCATCGCGTCGATGTCCAGCAGGCTCGTCTCGCGGCGGAGCAGGTCGAGCTCTGCATTGAGTCGAGCGGCCGCATCGGGCAGCTCGAGCAGGTGCTGCTTGCGGGTCAGCTCCACCTGGAGGACGCCGCCGACCGCGTAGCTGGCGGCGACCGGATCGTCGGGTAGCCGAATCGGCTTGAGAACTTCGTCGAGGGATGCCGTCACGTCCGGCCGCTCCTGCGCGTGTTCAGCCACTGACGCAGTACGGGCCACGAATCGTTTCACCGTCGCCATGTATGCGTCGAGGGCGGCCTGCACGCGAGGCACGAGCTGCTCCGACACGTCCCCGACGGGCTCACCGATCTCGGTGACCTCGACGACGGCGTAGGGTCCGGAGCGATCGATTGCGCCAAGCCGGGCTCGCGCAACGCCCACGAGAATCAGCATCCAGCGTCCATCGGCGAACTGCTCGGCGGTATGAACCTCGCAGATGGTCCCGATCGGCTGCGTGGTGGCATCGCCACCGACCTCGGGTCCCGCGGTGATCATGCTCACGACCAGGCGGCCGCCGTACGGCGATCCGTCGGCCATGAGGTCGGTCGCCATGACCCGGTAGCGCTCCTCGAAGATGTGGAGCGGCAACGGCAGGTGCGGAAAGAGCACCGTGTGCAGCGGGAAGTGCGGGAGTTGCATTGCGCGGCATGGTGGCACCCGCTTCCGGATGCAGCAACCGCG
>JAICRD010000122.1 GCA_025937535.1 Chloroflexota bacterium
CGAGCCGGCGGCGTCCCCAGCACCTCGGAGCGGCGCGTCCACAGCGCCCAGCGCAGCCGGCCGATGTCGCGGAACGTGCGCAGGATCTTGCGGAAGGATGCGCCCGTGTTCGTGCCGGCGGCCCGCGGGTAGTGGTTCACGCCGACCTGGGCCATGCGTTCGCCGCGGGCGCGCAGCTTGATGAGCAGCTCGGCCGAGAGGAAGGGTGAGTCGGTCGTCAAAGGCAAGCCGTCGAAGACCTCGCGCCGGAACAGCTTCATGGCGCAGTCGATGTCCCGCACCCGCAGCCGGAACAGCACGGACACGATCGCGTTGTAGGTCTTGGCGATGAAGATCCGATGCGGTGGGTCGCGCCGCTTGATGCGGTAGCCGATCACCGCGTCCACCGGCCGGGCTGGGTCCTCCAGCCGCGTCAGCAGGCGCGACATCTCGGACAGGTCGAACTGCAGGTCGCCATCGGAGAAGCAGATCAGCGAGCCGCTTGAGTTGGCGAACCCGGCACGCAGGGCGCCGCCGTAGCCACGGTTCTCCTGGTGGTGCACCCGGACGCGCGGATCGGCCGCGGCCAGCGCATCGGCCAGCTCGGCAGTGCGGTCGGTGGAGCCGTCGTCGACGACCAGGACCTCGATCGACCCGCCGACGAGCGGACCGATCTCGTCGAGCGCGCGGCGCACCGTCTCGGCCACGTTCTCCTCCTCGTTGAAGGCGGGGAAGAAGAAGCTCAGGCGCGGCCGCTCGGAATCGGTCACTCAGCGTGTGCCCTCGATGAACAGCAGATCGGTGTAGCCGGGGTACGTGTTCACGGTCCGGGTCTCCCACTGCCGCGTCAGCCGCCGATACTCCCAGTCCGGCGGCACCACGTACACCGGTCGCTCGCCGAAGAACGAGCGGATGGCGTTGCGCATCGTACGGTACCCGTCGTCGAGGATGTTGCGCTCGTCGATGATCGTCACGTCGGGACGCTCGCCGAGGACCCAGCGGTGGTACCACAGCGGCGTGCTGTAGCTCCACCAGCTGATCACCACGGCGTTCGGCGGCAGCTGCTCGTACACCGATGCAACCCACGCGTCGGCCTCGCGGTTGCGGCTCTGATCGTTGGCGCCGTAGGTCGTGACGAGCGCCCCCGCGGGCAGAGCCGTTGCCAGGAGGACGACGATCGCACCGGCCACCGCCGCGAGCCGGCGCCGTGCCGCCAGCGTTGCGACGAGGCGACGCCCGACCTCGGCCACCGCGCGGGCCACGGCTGCAGCGATGGCCGCGACCGCCACTCCCAATAACGGGAACGTGACCACCAGGGTCGGCAGGTAGTAGCGGTCGATGTCGCCGTCGCGGAAGTTCATGCTGTACAGCACGTTCGCCGCGGCCAGCAGCCCGAAGAAGGCGAGGAACCCGAGCCGCCGCACGGCGACCACGGACGCGCCGACTGCCACCAGCAGCCAGCCGGGAACCACCAGCTGGGCCGCCAGGACGCGCTCGGCGTCGTTCCACTTCGTCCAGAACTGCGCCAGCGGGGCGTTGAAGTCCTCGAAGAGGTCCTTGAACTGCTCGGCGAAGACGAGATAGCGGAACCGCTCCCACGTATCGGGGTGGGCGTAGTTGAGCGGCGGGGTCGGATCGACGTTGGCGCGGATGTAGATGTAGGCGTACGACGCGATCCCGAGCGCGACGACCGCCGCGCAGGCGGCGACCAGCCGCCATCGGCGCCAGAGGTGGCGGTCGACGATCAGCAGCCAGGCCGCAATGCCCGGCGCGGTCAGTCCGACCAGCGGATGGGCGCCGATGCCGAGCGCGAAGGCACCCGACGCCGCGATCAGCCAGCGGCCGGCGCGCGGTGACCGGGCTCGCTCGGCGGCCGCCCAGGTTAGCAGCAGCCACACGACCAGGGCGACGAACAGCACGTTGATGGCGTGGACGTCTGCCCGCGTCGCGTTCTGCCATGGCTCGGAGGCGAAGGCGAAGGCCGCTCCCGCCAGTCCCGCAGCCGCGGCACGCAGGGCGCCGTCGCGCTCGCTGATGAGGCGGCCGGTGATGAGCACCACCAGGCCGGCAGCAAGGGAGACCGAGACGGCCGACAGCAGGTTCATGCGCCACGCGACCTCGCCGAGCGGCAGCTGGCTCCACAGCCAGCCGAGCATGGCGTACACCGGGAAGCCGGTGGGGTGGAAGATCGACAGGGTGTGCGGGACGGTCTGCGCCTCGCCGGTGTCCCAGAAGCCGGTCGACGGCATCATCGTGCGCAGGTAGATGGCGAATGCGACCAGCGTCACCAGGGCGGCCGCAAAGGCCACCCCGTTGTCGCTGTACGGCACCCACGTGCGCCGATACCGACGCGCGCCGGGCGCAACCGGGCGCCGATCAAGGCCGTCCGGAGCTCGATGTATACTCACCGCCACCTTGGCGTGCGACATGACACGGCGCGCTCGGAGAGGGCGCCGCACCTGATGACCCGCGACCCCGTCGGGCGACGGGGCGAGGGGATTCTCGAAGAGCTACGGCGGCTCGACGCCGGAACGATCCTCATCACGCTCCTCGTCCTGGGTCTCGCGCTGCGCGTCTTCATCGCCGGCGTCTACCTTCCGCTCAGCGGCTTCCGGATCGACGTCGGCGACTTCACCGCCTGGGGTCAGCGGCTAGCAAGCCTCGGACCAGCGCAGTTCTACGAGCAGGGCTACTTCAGCGATTATCCGCCCGGCTACCTGTACGTCCTCTGGGTGCTCGGCTCGATCGGCGGACTGCTGAAGCCGATCGTCGGGCTGGATGTCACCGGGGGCCTGGTGAAGATCCCGGGCATCGCGGCCGACATCGGCGTGGCGTGGCTCCTGTTCGTGATCGCTCGCCGATGGGGACCCTCCCTGAGTGCGCGGGTGCGGCCCGAGACGCTGGGGATCGTGGCGGCCACGATCTATCTGTTCAACCCCGGCGTCATCTTCGACTCGTCGGTGTGGGGCCAGATCGACTCGGTCGGCACGCTCGTTCTGCTCGCCACGGTCTACGCGCTCGGCCGCGGCTGGACCGAGGTCGCCGCCTTCGGGGCGGTGCTCGCTCTGCTGGTGAAGTTCCAGTTCGCCTTCCTCATCCCCATCGTCGCGATCGTCGGCATCAAGCGCCACCTGTTCGGGCGATCTACCGACCCCGCACACGCCGGCCGCCGCGGTCCACTGCGCGTGCTGACCTCGCTGGCGGTCGGGATCGGCTCGCTCACGCTGCTGATGCTGCCGTTCGGCATGACCCTCTATGCGCCGATGGCGGGCGGCAACCCGAAGGGGCTGCTCGGCTTCCTGCCCGCGCCCGATCCCTCGACGAGCCTCATCGGGAAGCTGGTGGAGGCCGCCGATACCTACAAGGGGCTCTCGGTCAACGCCATCAACATGTGGCGCAACCCGTGGTCCGGCCTGGGCGACACGCTGCACTGGGGCGACGACCGGGCCGTCGGACTGACGCTCGGCAGCCTTGCGTTGACCTGGCAGCAGGTGGGAATGCTGCTGTTCGCCGCCGCCGCGCTGATCGCCCTGTGGCAGGTTGGGCGACGGGACGACATGCGCGGCGTGCTGCTCGCATCTCTGGTGCTGGCGATCGCCTTCTTCGTGCTGCCGACCCGCGTCCACGAGCGCTACCTCTTCCCCGCGCTCGCCCTCGCCGCACCGCTTGTGCTCTCGTCGCGCGTCTGGCCGTGGCTGTACGGCGCGCTGTCACTGAGCTTCTTCGCCAACGTGTACTGGGTCTACACCGAGGACTGGTCGTTCGCCGGCGGCGTGACGAATCCCGGCGCGGGTGGCCTGCCGATGCCGCAGGACGCCTTCCTGACCTCGACGCTCCTGACCGACTGGGGCCTCTGGCTGCTGGCGCTGACGATCGTCGTGACGCTCGGCGTCGTCGTTGCCCGCTCGATTCGGCTGGCGTTGAGCGCGCCGGAAGCCGATGTCGTGGTCACCTCGCAGCCGGCGGCCCTTTCCCCACGGGCCGCGTCCGACGCCTGGCGTCATGCGCCCGCGGCATCCGGGATCGGCTGGCTTGCACCGAACCCGGCCGATGCGTACCTGCACGAGCCGCAACGGCGGCTCGATCGGCGCGACCTGCTGCTCGTGCTGGGCCTGGTCGCCTTTGCATTGATCTTCCGGATGTGGCGTCTCGACATCCCCCGCGCCCAGCACTTCGACGAGGTGTATCACGCGCGTTCCGCCGCCGAGTGGCTCAGCGCCTGGGAGAACGGCTGGGACCGCGATGTCTACGAGTGGACGCACCCGATGCTGGCGAAGTACCTCATCGCCGGCGGCATCCTGGCCGCCAACCCCAACCAGGTCGTCGCCACGGAGGAGGTCTCGAGCCCCGCCACCAGCCTGGCGGTCGCGCCCGAACGGCACTCGCGCGGCTACCCCCGCTCGATCGCGTTCAGCTCCGACGGTAGCCAGCGCATCGTCGGCAGCGACGCCGCGACCGGCGATGAGAGCGTCAGCTGGAACGCGGGTGGGCCGATCGCCAGCCTCGCCTACGACCCGGAGGCGCCGCGGCTGCTGGTCGGCCGCGCGGACAGCGGGACCGTCGAGACGTACGAGCTGGCCGGGCTGATGGCGTCGCCCGACGGCAGGGCGCCACCGGCCGGTCCGAGCATCGAATCGGGGCTCGACGTCGTCAGCGAGATCGTCATCCCCGACGCGGCCACCGATCCGGTGCTTCTCCGCGGGGCCAGCGGCCTCGCCATGGTCGACCGAGCCAACGACACCGTCGTCGGCACCGCCACCGGCGCCTATGGCGGCATCGGCTTCGTGACCGGCACCGAGGCGGAGGACCCCGACTGGGTTGTGGCCACCGACGCCGAGCGCAACGCCGTCGTGTTCCTGGACGCCGCGACGCTCGAGCCGCGCCAGGACGACGAGGTGGAGGCGGTCGACGCGCCGCTGGTCGGGCCGCTGCTGGTGCGTGGCGACGGTGACGACCAGCAGGTCCTGGCGCTCACCGGGGCGCTGTCGGAAGCGGCGGATCACGGTCCGACGCTCGGCGGTATCGCCGTCATGGACGCCGATGGCAGCGGCAGCCCGTGTGCCGGCGATCCGTGCGTCATCGGCCTGGTGCCGATGCCGGGAGCGCCGCTCCTGGTCGGCGAGCAGCGCGTCGCCGGGCTCGTGTACGTCGCGGGCACCACCGCGGCCGGTGAGGCGGAGGCCTGGCCGCTCGAGCCGCACGTCGAGCGGCGTCGCGACGAGACGATCGGCCTGGCCGCTTTCGACGCCACGCCATTGCCCGGCACGCCGTTGGCCATGGCCTTCGACATCGCCAGCACCGCCCAGGGAGACGACCACGGCCGGCTGCTGGTCAGCACGGTCGACGCGAACGGCCGCGGCGAGCTCGCGCGCATCGATGCCGGCAGCAACGCCTTCGCGTGGCGCATCGCCGGCGTCGCCTTCGGCTCGGCGCTGGTGGGGCTCATCTACCTGCTGGTCGCGACGATGTTCGGCCGCCGCCGCATCGCCATGCTCGCCGCGGCCTTTGTGGCCATCGACCCGATGAGCTACGTCATGAGCCGGATCAGCATGAACGACATCTTCGTGGCGACCTTCATCGTGGCCGCGTACCTGGTCTTCTGGCAGATCTGGTCCGGCCGATGGGCGCGCAGCGCCTGGTGGGCGCTCCCGCTGGTCGGCGTCCTCATCGGCCTGGCGGCGGCCACGAAGTGGGTCGGCTTCTACGCCCTGGCCGGCCTGTGGGTGCTGGTCCTGGCGCGCTCGGACCTCGGACGGCTGCTGCTCGTCGCGCTGGTGGCGCTCGGCGCCGTCATCGGCGGCATCGGCGCTCCCTGGCCGTTCCTGGTGGTGATGCTGGGGCTGCTGGCGCTGGCGCTGGCGATCAGCTGGCTCCGGCCAATCCGGCTCGACCTGTCCGATGCCGTCACCGCGCTGCCGGCAAGCGCCCTGGTCGTGGCCGGCGTGGGGCTGGCCTTCGTGCTCGCCTTCAACCAGGTCGAAGGTGCCCGAACGCCGTCGAGCGCGGTGGAATACGTCTTCGGGCTGCTGGCGCGAGGAGCGCAGGTCGGCTGGCCGGCGTGGCTGATGATCGGCGTGGCCGCGGTGCTGGTCGCATGGCGGGCAGCCCTGTCACTCCGCAACCCGCGGTCGGACGCGCGCTGGTACCGGCCGGGTGAGATGAGCGGCTTCTCCTGGTCGTGGGTGGCCGCGTGCCTGGTCGTCATCCCGCTGGTCGTGTACGCCCTCACCTACATCCCCTACCTCCAGCTGGGTCACGACTGGGCCATCGCAGGCGGCCCCGGCTACGGCTGGTCGCTCGACGAGCTGCACGCGCAGATGTTCGGCTACCACTTCAACCTGAAGGCCGGGCACGCCAGCTCCTCGCCGTGGTGGAGCTGGCCGCTGGCGCTCAAGCCGACCTGGTTCTTCAACGGCACCTACGACTCGGACCAGGTCGCCGCGATTTACAACGGTGGCAACCCGATCCTGTTCTGGGCGGGCATCCCAGCGCTTGCC
>JAICRD010000025.1 GCA_025937535.1 Chloroflexota bacterium
AGATGGCAAAGGCGGTGAAGACCACGCCGATCTCGGCGGCCGACAGCGCAACCGCGTCGAACCGCATGTCGCGCTTCCACAGCCAGCCGATGCCGGCCGCGGCGGTGACGCCGAACGACAGGTAACCCAGCCACGCCGATGCCACGTGTGGGTACATGATCCGCTGGGCGTCGCCCTGGTTGAGATCGGCCGGGACGATGAACAGCGCAACGAGGACCATGGCTGCCACGGCGATGAGCGCCACCGCGCCCAGGATGCGGGTCTTCATCAGTCCTCCAGCAGGTAGCCGTACGTGGCGGCACCGGCGACGAGCATGACCACGTCGTACGCCACCAGCAGCTGCAGCCAGGCGCCGAGCTCGCCGAACGGGTCGCCGGACAGCGCCGCGGCCGTGGCCTTGACCGCGCCGAGCAGGAGTGGCGCCAGGACCGGCAGCATGAGCAGCGGCAGCATCACCTCGCGCGCCCGCAGCCGCACGGTGACGCCGGCGTAGAAGGTGCCGACGGCCGCGATACCGACCGCCCCGAGCACCACCGTGGCGAGGAGCGGGAGCAGCGCACCCACCACGTCGACCGCGAAGAGGATGCCGACCGCACTGAGCACGATGAGCCCCAGGACCAGCATCACGACGAAGCCGCCCACGGCCTTGCCGGCGTAGATCGCGCGGCGCGTGATCGGGTAGAGCGCCAGCTGCTCGAGCGCCCCGTCATCAGTCTCGAGCAGATGGAGCCGATTGACTGCCAGCACACCCGCAAAGACGAGCGCCAGCCACAGGAGGCCCGGTGCCGCGTCCGCCAGCAGCTGCGCGTCCGGCCCGAGCGCGAAGCCGAACAGGAGCAGGACGACGGCCGCGAAGAACAGGGTGCTCACGGCGGCGTGCCGTCCACGCAGCTCGGCCAGGGCATCCTTGCGCGCAATGGCGAGCGCCATCGACGCCTCATGCCGAAGCGCGCTCATCGGGCAACCACCGCGGGGCGCGCCGTCGCCGGCAGCGTCGGTGGCGTGCTGCTGACTCCATCGCCGGAAACGTCGGCCACCAGGCCACGCTCCAGCACGACGCGCCCATCCAGGAACGGGTCCAGGCGCTCGGTGGCGTGCGAGGCGATCAGCACCGTCACGCCAACCTCCCTCCACGCGCCCAGCAGCGCCTCGATCAGCTCCATGCCGTCCTCGTCGAGCGCGGCGAGCGGCTCGTCCAGCAGGACGAGCGATGCGCCTCCGAGAAGGATGCGGCCCAGGGCCAGCCGCTTGCGCATGCCGGCCGAGAAGTCGCGCACGCGGTCGGTCGAACGCTCCAGCAGGCCGACGTCCGACAGCGCCCGCTCCACGCGGGCATCGCGGTCCGGCGTGCCCAGCAGGGTGGCGGCGAAGGCGAGGTTCTCGCGCGCGGTCAGATCGTCGTACAGGCCGGTGGCGTGCGAGAGGTACGCGACGCGCTCACGGACGCGGTCCGCGTCGCGGCCGAGATCGATGCCGTCGACTGCCGCAGACCCGTACGAGGGCCGGATGGCGGTGGCGAGGATCCGCATCAGGGTCGTCTTGCCGGCGCCATTCGGGCCGAGCAGCGCGATCGTCCGGCCGGCCGTCACCTGCAGCGATACGCCGGCGAGCGCGGGGCTGCCAGCGAAGAGGCGGGCGAGGTCGGTGGTGACCACCGCCGGAGGTCGGGTGTCGTGAGCCCCGACGGAGCGGGGCGACACGTAGATGGTCTGCGGCATGCTCGACGCTGGGGCGAAGATGAGTGGGCCACAGCACTATGCGGGCGGCATCGGAGGGCGTCAAATGAGGTCAGGGCCCCGGTCGCCGATGCATCTGGTCGAGCTGTTCGCGCTCGCGCAGGTCGTAACCATGCTCGTATGAGGCGACGGAAACCCCGACTTTCGCATCCACAAAGGAGCCCTCGACCACATGCACCGATCCGCCGCGCTCATCGGAATCCTGGCTCTCGTGCTGGCCGCCTGTGCCTCGCCCGCGGCCTCGCCATCGGCGACCGAGCCGCCGACGCCATCGGCGACCGAGGCCGCGACGCCGTCGGCCAGTCCCAGCGCCGAGGAGAGCGAGTCCGCCGAGCCATCCGAGGAGGCGACCGCGGAGGAGGTCCGCGTCCGGCTCGAGTCGTCGAACTTCGACCCGTCCGAGCTGACCATCCCCGCCGGCACCACGGTCCTCTTCCTCAATGCCGACAGCTACACGCACACCGTGACCGAGGGGACCGGCGGGCAGGCGGTGGATGACCCGATCGTCGATCGCGAGATCGCCCAGAACCGCAGCGTGCGCGTCACGTTCGAGGAGCCGGGCACGTACGACATCACCTGCGAGATCCACCCATCCATGCAGCTGACCGTCACGGTCGAAGGCTGAACACGAGGAGGCCGATAGTGCACCGATCCCGACCCCTGGCGATCCTGATCCTGGTCCTGCTGCTGGCAGCCTGCAGTAGCGGCGGCGCGAGCTCGGCCCCGGCGGCCGATGGCGGTGGCGCGGCAACCGACGACGGCGGCAGCGGTGGCGGCGAGACCGTCTCGCTCGCCGGGTTCGCCTTCTCGCCGTCGGATCTGACCATCCCGGCCGGCACGACCGTGACCTTCACCGATACGGCAAACCACACGGTCACCGAGGGCACTGATGGCGAGGCGGCCGAGGATCCGATCGTCGACGAGGATGGCGGCAGCGACATCGAGGTCACCTTCGACGAGCCGGGGACCTACAACATCACCTGCAAGATCCACCCGGACATGAACATGACGATCACGGTGGAGGGCTGAGCCCGCCCGCCGTGCTCGGTTGATCGGTTGCCGGAGGCGGTGCTAGGGTTCGCGTCCTGATGGACGCCGGGCTCTCCCCCACCGCCTCCGGAGCGAATCGCTCGCGCGCCGCGCGCCGAGCGGCTGCGCAGCGCTCGGAATGCGCCGCAACGGCCGCGCTGAACGTACTCGGCCAGAAGTGGGTGATGCGCATCATCCGCGTCCTGGGTGACCGCACCCAGCGCTTCTGTGAGCTGCAGGACGCGCTGGGCGGGGCCAACTCGGCCACGCTGTCGCAGCGCCTGAAGATGCTCGAGGACGAGGGGCTCATCGAGCGCCGTGCCATCAGCGCCGTGCCGCCCTGGGTCGAGTACTCGCTCACGACCAAGGGCGCCGACCTGCGCGGCGCGATCGCCGGGATCGACCGCTGGGCGGATCGCTGGGCCTCCACGCAGTGAGCCACCCGATCGCCGAGGAGCGCCCGGTCGTGCACGGCGACGCGCTCAACGCGCTGCGCGCCGAGATCGCCGAGGAGCCCGATCCGTCCGCCGCGGCACAGCGCGCGGTCGACATGCTGCACGACCGCTTCGGCCACTACGACTGGGTCGGCATCTACTGGGTCGACGGCTCGGACCTGGTGCTCGGGCCATGGGTCGGCCCGCAGGCAACCGAGCACACCCGCATCCCGATCGGGACCGGCGTGTGCGGCGCGGCCGCCGCCTCCGGGACGACCGAGATCGTGCCCGACGTCAACGCCGACCCGCGCTATCTCGCCTGCTTCGCCAGCACCAGGAGCGAGATCGTGGTCCCGATCTTCGACGGCGGCGAGGTCATCGGCGAGATCGACATCGACGGCTCGGATCACGATGCCTTCGACGACATGGATGCCCGCTTCCTCGAAGAGGTCGCCGCCCTGGTCGCGCCGCTGCGACCGCGGTCGTAACCACGCACGTACCGCATCGGTGAGATGTCCACCGGTCCGGGTCCGTTCGAGAAGGTCTACGACGAGCACGTCGTCGGCATCTATCGGTTCATCTACGCGCGCGTCGGCAACCATCCAGATGCGGAGGACCTGACGGCGCAGGTGTTCGTGCGTGCCGTCGAGCAGCTCGACACGAGCCGCGAACCCGGTCAGATCGCCGCGTGGCTGTATCGGGTCGCGCACAACGCGACCGCCGACTATTGGCGCGCGTTCTACCGGCTGCCGCTGGTCGGGACCGATCATGTCGCGCCCGGCTGGGAGCCGGCTGACGACAGCAGGCCGGCCGCGGATCCCGACGAGCGCAGCGCCGTGCGCGTCCAGGCACTGCTACGGCGGCTGCCGGATCATTATCGGCGCGTGCTCGAGCTCCGCTTCCTGGAACGCCTGAGCGTCGCCGAGACCGCCACGGCCATGGGAATCAGCAACGGCAATGCCCGCGTGCTGCAGTACCGCGCGCTGCGGCGTGCGGCGCTGCTGGGAGAGGCGAGCGATGGCTGACGACGACCGACCCGTCGACGACGCGGCCGACCGCTTCGACACCTACCTCGAGGCGCTGCTCGGCGAGGGCCGCCCCTCGCCCGAGGCGGTGGGCGACCGCGACGAGGCCGAGATGGCACGCATGGCGGCCGAGCTCGCGGCCAGCGTCCGCGCCGCCACCACGCCCGACCCGGCCTTCGTCGAGCAGCTGCGCCTCCGCATGCGCCAGGCCGACGCGGGCATCGCCTCCGTGCAGCGGCCGCCGCCGGTCCGCGAGCAGCCACGTCCGTCCGGCTCGGGCCGCTGGCGCCTGTCGCGCCGCCAGGTGCTCCAGGCCGGGCTCGGCGCCGCGGCCGGCATGGCCGCGGGCGTCATCGGCGTGTCGCTCGGGAGCCGCACGCAACAGCGGCAGATCGCTGACGACGACCAGCTGGTGGCAGGCGACGGCTTCTGGACCGAGGTTGCCAGCGTTTCGGACGTGCCGCCCGGCAGCGCCGTCCGCTTCAGCACGGCGGCCTTCGACGGCTTCGTGGTCAACGATGCGGGCACCATTCGGGCGCTGTCATCGGTCTGCACCCACATGGGCTGCACGCTCCACTTCCGGCCCGACTGGGCGGACTTCAGGTGCCCGTGCCACGGGGCCAGCTTCGACCTGGCCGGGCGGCTCGCCAACGGCCGAAGTGCGTGGAGGAAGGACGGTGGGTACCGCGGCGACGCGAAGGCCTACCCCATCGAGCTGCCGGACCTGGTTCGCCCGCGGGTCAAGGTCGAGGACGACGCCGTGTGGGTGTGGACCGCCCAGGCCTGAACCCGACGCCCTACAGGCGGATGACCTCGAACAGGTAGCCGATCAGGTATGGCACGGCCACGATGACCAGGATCACCGCCAGGACGATCCCGGCGTAGATGAACAGGGTCAGGTCGGGTGGCTCGGCTCGCTCCGGCGGCGGCGTGAGGCGCCGTGCCAGGTGCGTCGGCCGCTGTGGCCGGCGATGCTCGTACTTGCGCTGCTCGCCGACCTCGGGCAGCTTCAGCCGCATCGGTGCGGGACGTCGCTCATGCGTCGTGGCCGCGCTCCACGGAGTCGACCAGCTCGCGCAGGCGACGCAGGCGCTCCGGCCGATCGGCGACGTAGCGCTCGATGGCGGCGACCATGTGCTCCGGCCCGAGATGCGCTTCGTCCAGGACCTCGTCCACCGTCCCGCCGGTCCGCCAGCGATCGTCCCAATCGGAGCTGAGCGAGTACTCCTCGGCGATCGGTCCATCCACCCAGTCGCGCATCAGCTTGTAGGCGCGATTGGTGATCGCCATGCCGTCCCATCGGTCCGCGGGTGAGCAGATCTCGTCGCGATACGCGGCGTCCTGCATCCGGAACAGCTGCGGGCTGATGGCGGCGACGACGCGGACGTTGAGGCCGCGCCGATCGAGCTCCGGCAGGATCTTGACGAGGTTGGCCGTCGACATCGTGCCCTGCACGTACACGGTGCCGGCTGACGGCCGGTCTGGCGACGGCTGGCGCAGCACATAGGCGCCGCGCGCTGCCGCGAAGTGGGAGTCCATGCCCAACGCCTGGCGATCGGGAATCTCGACCGCCGGGCGGGTGAGGTGCAGCGCCACGATGGGCACGTCTGTGGCCAGCGCGGCCGCAAGCAGCACTGGGACCTCGTTGTGCTCCCACGGGTGCAGGTCGATGACGTGGCCCTCCGGGAAGAGCTGGGTCACGCCGGTGGCGAAGATGCCGAAGTGCGTCCGCGAATCCTCCGCCGTCTCAGGACCGGAATGGCCGGCGACCCAGATCACCTTGCCGACCTTGAGCTCGGTGTCCTGCGCCAGCTGGCTGAACAGGCGCATCGGCCCGTACTTGAGGTAGCTGAACGACCCATACGTCGAGCACGCCGTCCAGAAGCCGTTGAACTCGTTGAACGGATCGTCGGCGAGGTTGACGGTCGCGATGCCGACGCTGACGCCGGCATTGGTGAACTCGGTGATCTGCTGCGGCAGCAGCGCGCCGCGTGGGTTCGTGTCGCGGTTGTACCAGCCCCAGCCGGGCAGGTCCCCAAAGTCCTTGGCGAAGCCGGCGATGTTCGTCGACTCGGCCAGGTCGGCGGAGCAGGCGATGACCAGCGGACGGTCGTACGTGGCGCGCGCGGTGGCGTTGACCCATGACCCCCACGTCGCCAGGGCGGCGCGGTTCGGCGCCTTCTCGCCGGGCTTCTTCCACATCGACTCGGGGTAGGCACTGGCGTCGGTGAAGCGCGGGTCGTCGAAGATCTCGGTGCCGCGTCCTCCCAGGTGGAAGCCCTCCACCCGCGTCGGGACGGACTCGCCCAGCTCCACCAGCCGGTCGCTGATGGCGTCGACGACCGTCGTGTTGGCGCGAAGCACACCCATGGCGACCTCGAAGTTCGCGCGCGCCTGCGCCTGGAGCTCGTCGGGGTCGGTTGGCGGTAACTGGTCGACGCCCAGGTATTCCACGCCGTGGCGCGCCATGAACTGCCGGCGCACCGCCCAGAACGGCTCGGAGTTCATCGCGTGCGGCGAGCCGTGGCTGGCGTTGTCGTACTTGCCGTAGCCGCGCCCCTTGCGCGTCTTGAACCACGCCATCGACGGCACCCGCTCCGGGTTGTCGCCCCGGGCCGCCTCGAGGACCGCGCGGGTGACGGCGTCCCACTCCGAGCCGTCCTCGGTGCCGGTGATGCGCCAGCCATACGGCTCGAACCACTCGGCCGGGGTGCCGTGCACCACCTCGTGGATGGCCACGTCGTCGATGCCGTAGTCGTTCCAGTCGATCAGGAAGACGAGGTTCGACAGGCCCAGGCCCCAGGCCGTGTTTCGCGTCTCGTGGCTGGCGCCCGGCGTCAGGCCGCCCTCGCCCTCGACGGCGAAGACCTTGACCTCCTCGGCACCGGCCAGCTTGAGCGCCACCGCCTCACCCGCCGCGGGCGGCATGCCATGCCCGGAGGGCCCGGTGTTGAACTTGAGGAAGAGGGTCTTGCCCTCCATCTCGGCGTGGCCCGGCAGCCCGCCCCGACGACGGAGCTTGAGGAGGTCCTCCCAGGTCAGCGCCCAGCGGCCGTCATCGGGGAAGGCGAAGCGCGCGTCACCGTCACGCTCGGCACGGGCGCGCAGCGTCTCGTTGAGGACCGCCAGCGTGGTGTACACGAGCGGCACGGTGTGCCCGGCCGACAGCACGAAGCGGTCGCCGAACGGCAGCCACGGTCGGCGGATGTCCCAGCGCATGGCGCCCGACAGCAGCAGCGACAGGAAGAGGTGGACCTTGGAGCGCGAGCCGCCGGGGTGTCCGGACTGGCGGTAGTTCAGGGTGAGGTCGATCGCCTCGTCGATGACGTCCTTGACGAGCTCCCAGTCGTCGAACGAGCCGGATGCCCGCGCGTAGAGCTCCTCGACGCCCTGGACCGAGGGGCGCGTGGCCGTCATCGGCTGACGGCGCCAGCGGTCGCGAGCTCGCCGGTCCGCTCGAGCTTGCCCAGCGACTCGCCGATGCGCTCGAGCGCCGCCACCAGGTTCTCGCGCGAGTTCGCGTAGCTGAAGCGCAGGTAGCCCTCGCCGTGCTTGCCGAAGGCCGTGCCCGCCAGCCCGCACACGCCGGCGTCGTAGAGCAGATGGTCGGCGATCTCGGCGCTCGATCTGCCGAAGCTCGACACGTTGGGGAAGGTGTAGAACGCGCCGCGGGGCAGGACGCACGTCACGCCGGGGATGGCGTTCAGCCCGTCGACCATGATCTGGCGGCGCGCGATGAACTCCTCGCGCATCTCGTTGGCCGCATCCTGCGGCCCGTTCAGCGCCTCGATCGCACCGGCCTGCGCGAACGCGTTCGTGCAGGACACGCTGTTGATGATCAGGCGGCTGAACGAGGGCGCCAGCCACTCCGGCAGGACGCCGTAGCCGAGGCGCCAGCCCGTCATCGCGAAGGTCTTGCTGAAGCCGTCGAGCGTGATCGTGCGATCCGCCATGCCCGGCAGGGTCGCGATCGACAGCAGCTCGCCCTCGTACTGGAGGCGGCCGTAGATCTCATCGGCCAGGACGACCAGGTCGTGCTCGATCGCGAGCTCCGCCAGCCGCCGGATGTCGGCGTCGGTCAGGACCGATCCGGTCGGGTTGTGCGGCGTGTTGAAGACGAGCATCTTCGTGCGCGGCGTGATCAGGCTGGCGACCTCGTCCAGGTCGAGGCGGAAGTCATTCTCCTCCCGCAGCGGGGCGGCGACGGCGGTGCCGCCGACATAGCGGGCCATCGACTCGTAGATCGGAAAGCCCGGATTGGGGTAGATGACCTCGTCGCCGTCGTCGATCAGCGCGAGCATGGCGTAGAACATGATCGGCTTGGCACCCGGGGTGACCACGACCTGCTCGGGCGTGGTGGCGATCCCCTTCCAGCGCGCGACGTCTGCCACGATCGCCTCACGCAGCGGAAGGATGCCGGTCGCCGCGGTGTAGTGCGTCGCACTCTCCTCGAGCAGCGCGTGCGACGCCGCCTCGGACACGTTGCGCGGGGTGTCGAAATCTGGCTCACCGATCTCGAGATGGATGACGTCGCGGCCGGTTGCCTCGAGTGCGCGGGCGCGCGCTGCTGCCTCGAAGGCGGTCTCGGTGCCGATCCGCTCCATGCGGCTGGCCAGTTTCACAGTCAGGGTGCCTCGTGCGGATGGATCGCCACGCTCGGGGCTCCTAGTGTACCGATGCCGCCGCCAAACGTTCCCTTGCCGCATCGGGCAGCGCGCTTGCTATACTTTCCAGAGCGAAACCCAGCACCCGATGCGCAAGTGCGCCTCAATCAGGAGACCGATACGCAATGACGATGTCCGAGACTCCTCGCGAGCCAATCTCGATGATCGGCGGTGCGCCGACTGGCGGGCTGCTCGTGTCGGTCACCGAAGCCGCCGCGAAGAAGGTGCTCGAGCTGCGATCCCGCGAGGGCAAGGCCGATGCGAACCTCCGCCTCTTCGTGAAGAGCGGCGGCTGCAGCGGCTTCAGCTATGGCCTCGCCTTCGACGACAAGATCAACGATGGCGACAAGCTCGAAGACCATGCCGGCGTGCCGGTCGTGATCGACCAGTTCAGCCAGCAGTACGTCGACGGCGCCGAGATCGACTACGTCGACTCGCTCATGGGCTCCGGCTTCGCGATCAACAACCCGAACGCGGTCAGCAGCTGCGCCTGCGGCTCGTCGTTCAACACCGATGGCTCTCCGTCCAAGGCGGGCGGCTGCGCCCACTGACCTCGCGCCTCCCCGATCGAAGCCCCGGCCACGCGCCGGGGCTTCTTCGTGTCCGCGGCGTGCGGGTAACATGCTTGCGTGAGTAGCACGTTTCTCGGCGCGTCCGCCAGTCCGGCGGAGGAGCTGCGCCGATCCTTCGCCGTCGCCTGGGGGGCCATCGGGGCAGCCTGGGGCGTGGCCCCGTCGACCGCCACGGTCCAGGGCTACCTCCTCGTCTCGGAGGGGCCGCTCACGGAGCCCGAGGTGCGCCGCGCACTCGGCATGAGCCACCGCGCGGCGAGCATGGCGCTGGCGCAATGCGAGGAATGGGGCCTTATCGAGCGCGCCGAGGGTCCTCGCCGCTCCGGGCAGCGCGGCCCCGCGGCGGTCGCCTGGAGCGTGGTCGACGACCACTGGGAGTGGTTCCGCCGCGTCGCATCGGCGCGAAAGGAGCGCGAGACGGATCCGGTGCTCCCGGTCATCGCCTCGTGCGTCGAGCAGGCGCGCGCGGCGGTGGCGGCGGGTGGCGACCCGGAGCTCGCGCGGCTCGGAGACCGCTTCGAGGGGCTGCTGGACTTCGTGCGGCGCTTCGACCGCGGCGTGGCGACCTTCGTGCGCGGCGACCCGCGCGCCATCGAGGGCGTGTTCGCGGCGCTGGATCGGCTCGACCCCGACACGGTCGACCGCCTCTGGGCGCTCGTCGGCGATCTGGGCCCGGACGACATGGTTCGCGCGCTCGAGTCGCTCGCGAAGCTGCCGCCCGCTGCCGCGCGCCGGCTCATCGCGCTGGCCGATCAGCCGGTGCTTCAGCGGCTCATCGGCATCCGCTAGGAGCCAGGCCTACTCGCCGGACCCGTCGTCCTCGAAGACCGATGCCCCGGCGCGGACGGCCGCCGCCGATCGACCGCCAAGCGCCTCGGGCAGCGGCCTCGGTACCGCGACCGGGGTGACGTATCGCTCGACCAGCTCGCGGGTGCCAGAGATCCCGAGCTCGTCGAACAGCAGGTCGAACTTGGCGCGCAGGTTGGCGGCGATCGCCTCGGCCGCATCGACCGGAAGCGTCCATAGCTGCCGCTTGTAGGGGCCGAGTGCCTTCTTGCGCGTCTTGTACAGGAACTGCTCGTCGGTCTCGCCGTCCTTGCGCTCGTCGGCAAGGTTGGTTCGGCACCAGTCCATCATTTCTTGGCGCAGGTCATCGGGCAGGCCGCCGCCGTCGTACAGGATGTTCTGGAAGCCGGTCGCCAGGTGGATCTCGGCAGTGCCGTTGGTCGGGAAGTTGTCGAACGCGTCGTCCGGGAGGGTGGATGCGCCGTGCTGCACGCAGCCGGCCATCCCGTACGACTCGCGCGCGACCGTCGAGAGGCGGCGCAAGGTGTCGAAGTCGATGTTCACCTCGGCCATCGACCCATCCGCCAGCGGCACGCCGCCGTGGCTCGTGCCGGTCTGGACGCTGACCTTGCTGATCGGCTCCGCCGTGCCGCACAACACCAGGTAGGCGTCCAGGTACGCGCGCAGCTCCTCCTCGGTGGAGTTCTCCTTGCCAACCTCGCCGATCTCGCCGCCGACGCTGATCGTCACGCCGGCCGGCTGGAGCGAGCGGATCAGACGGGTGAGCGCCGCGGTGTTGTCGGCGTTCACCTGCTGCTGCTCGGCCACCGTCGGCAAGGAAAGGTCCACCAGCGTCGAGGAGTCGATATCGATGTTCAGGAACCCGGCCGCGACCGCCTCACGCGTCAGGTCGCGCAGGCCCTCGAGCTCGTCCCCGGGATTCGATGCCCACTTCGTGGCGTTGAACTGGAAGTGGTCGCCCTGCAGGAACACCGGCGTCCGCCACCCCTCGCGCAGCGCAGCGCCCAGGATGACCGCCGTGTACTCGGCCGGACGCTGGTCGGTGTATGCCATCTCGCTCTTGGCGATCTCGAAGATGACCGTGCCGGCGTCGCGCGCCATGGCCGCCGCGAACGCCTGCCGCGCGGTGAGGTACGTCGAGGCCCGCACGTTGATGGCGGGGACGGTGAACTTCGTCACGTCGAATTCGCCGCGGCCCCGGGCGCGATACAGGTCGTGGATCGACGCGGAGCCGCAGCCGAGCGCCTGAGATGCGCTCCAGATCACCCAGCGAGCGGCGTCACGCGTTCCCGCATCGGCGTTGAAGACCGCCTCGAAGACGAGCTCGTCCATCAGCTCGCCGCGCAGCGCGGCCTCGTCGTGGACGTCGAGGCCAGCCTCGGTGATGGTCGCGACGCGGTCGAGACGGTCGCGCAGGTCGGTCGGGGTGGCGATGCTCATGGCCCCAATGCTAGCGAAGGCCCGACACGAGGGTGAATGCGAGGAGGGGAGCAATCAGCATGCCCAGCGAAGCCGCCAGCAGATACCAGTCGCGGGCCGCGCGTTCGTCGGCCACGCCGCGCTCGAACAGGCCAACGGTCCACCAGCGGACGGCGGACAGCCCGATGACGTACAGGACCGCGGCAACCGCCACCACGCCGATGACGAACGGCCGCACCGCCACGCAGTCGCCGAAGGCGAGCGGTCCGCCACCCGGGCACGACGCCGCGAGCTCGAAGGCGATGACGGTGGCGGCGACCGCCAGGACGAGGGCAGACCAGGCGACGTGCGCCAGGAGCGAGCGAGTCAGCGGGCGGCGAGCTCCGAGCTTCGCGCGGCGGCCTCCGCGGCCTCCCGCCGAGTGATGCGACGGAACTCGAAGTAGAGGTAGACGCAGGCCGCCGCGCCGATCCCTGCCGCGATCATGCCGAAGGCCACCGACGTGAGCGTGATGCGGAGCGGCCAGAAGGACCCGCCGGCGAGGTTGAACGCCATGATCGGGATGATGACGAGCACGGTCAGCAGGTAGTTGAGCATGACGAAGATGCGTACCGCTGCCCAGCCGAAGCCACGCCGGCCACGCGCGGCCTGGACCACCAGCGCCAGCACGATGATGGCGGTGAACGTTCCCATCCCGACGCCGTTGGCGATGAGGAAGCCGACGTCCTCGCTGAAGCGCAGGAACGGCAGCTCCACCGTGACGAGGTAGTAGATGTAGTTCGACACGTAGAAGAGCGCGAAGTACATGAACAGGAACAGCGGCACGGCCTTGAGCACCGCGACCAGCCACGTCTCGTGGCCGAACAGGAACCAGCTCATGAAGTCGTCCGACCAGCTGAGCAGGCGGGTGAACCCGCCGCGCCGCCGATAGACCGGATACGTGGTGGTGCTCAATGGTCGCCCTCCAGCAGGAAGGTGATCAGGGCCTGGAGCGCCGACTCGCTCAGGCTGCTCTCCGGGTGCGGCGGCATGCCCGACGCGCCGTAGTTGCCAGCCGAGTCACGAATCCACTGCTCCAGGAAGGCGCGCGGATCGGCGTCGTAGTCAGTCTCCATCTGATCGGCGCCGGTCGGGGTGGCGAAGCCGCTGAGGTCGACCAGCCCCGAGCCGATGCCGGTGATGTCGGGTCCGGCCGTCGTCCCGGACAGGTCCTCGGCGTGGCAGGTCACGCACCCCGCGGTGGCGTAGATCTCGGCACCGGCCTCGACCGTGTCCTCAACGTCCTCGACCGGCTGCTCGCCGGCCTCCGCGGCCCAGCTCTCGACGAGCGCCACGACCGCTTCGATCTGCTGCTCGTTCAGTGGCCCGCCGACCTCCGCGCTCCACGCCGGCATCGGCGAATTGACGTTGCCGGACACGACCACGCCGCCGTAGCTGACGGCCAGGTGCACGTAGTTCGGGTTCACCTTGAGCTTGTCGAAGATGCTGCGGCTGTGGAGGTTCGGCCCGACCACCTGCGCCCCGGGCTCGCCACCGGTCCCATCCGCGCCGTGGCACTGCGCGCAGCCCGCGGCGGCCGGCTCGGCCGGGTTGTCGGAGAAGATCACCTCGCCGAACTCGAGCAGCTCGTCCTCCTGCGCGACCGCGACCGATTCGCGACGGCTGTCATCGGTCACCCAGTAGAGCATGGTGAAGGCGGCGAGGGCCGTGATCAGCACGACGCCGAGCGTCTTGAGTCGCATCGCCTAGCCGACGCAGTGCTCGGTGATGTCGCTGGCGGTCCGCTTGTCGAAGGTCATCACCGTCGGCGGCGGGCCGCTGATGACCTGGCGCGTATCGACGATGTAGACGCCGTTCTCGACCAGCACCTCGAAGCGGTCCATGCCGCGTGGAGCGGGACCGTCGCGCTTCTCGCCGATGACGGTGTACTTCGAGCCGTGGCAGAGGCACTCGAACCACTCGCTCCTGTCGCACAGCTGCGGCACCTGGCAACCCAGGTGCGGGCACTTGCGCCACAGCGCCATGACCGAGCGATCCTCGGGCGCGATGTCCGGATCGACGTCGGCACCGGGATCCGGCACCGGCAGGCTCACGTCGGAGGTCACCTGGCCACCCGAGTTCTCGGCGACGCGCGCCTTGGCGGCGGGAACGTTGACGAAGAACAGGTTCGCCTGGTTGTAGACGAACGGAAGCCCGTTCTGCCACTCCGGCGCCTGGTTGTTGATGTCGTCGGCGCTGCCGAGCGTGATCTGCGATCCGAGGCCCTCGGTCAGGTTCGGCCACAGGAAGGCGAGCGTGCCGCCCAGGAACTCGAGCGAGAGGAGGCCGACCCCCACGCCCAGCACGCGGCGCATGAAGCTGCGTCGCGTGATCTCGCCGGTGGGCGGCCCGTGCACCGCGCCGTAGGAAGCGTGCTGCTGTGTCATAGGTTGAAGTACAGCCCATCCCACGGCCAGACCCAGTTCCAGCCCGGGCCGCGGAAGAAGGAGCCGATGAAGGTCACGATCAGGCCGCCGACCATGATGCACAGGAAGAAGATCCAGATCATCTTCCGGTCACGCACGGCCTTGTAGGGCGTTCGGTCGACGTACGGGATGATGAGCAGGCCGCCGAGATACACCGGGATGATCAGCACGCCGGCCACGGTCGGGTTGAAGTAGCTGAGCAGCTCCTGGAGGCCGAGGAAGTACCACGGCGCCTTCGCCACGTGCGGTGTGACGGACGGATTGGCCATCTCCTCCAGCGGCGCGGTGATGAAGACACTCGTCACCACCAGCAGGGCGGTGATGAGCATGGCCATGAGGAACTCGGCGCGCAGCAGGTGCGGCCAGGTCAGGACCGTCTCGTCGGGGCGCTTGTCGACGCGGACCATCGACTCCTGCTTGACGTAGGCCAGGAGGCGGAAGCGCTCGGTGCCCGGCACGCCGGGCGGTCCGGGAAGCTTCGGTCCCACACCGGGCGCAATGATCGGCGCGCGCTCGGGCGCCTGGGTCGGGACGTTCTTGTCGGCGGTGGCGTTCGGTCGCTTCTCGATCGTCATCGGTCCAGCCTCACCTTACACCGGGCCACTGATGCCGCCGTCCTTCCGGATCCGCCAGAAGTGGACGATCATGAAGATGGCGGCGATGAGCGGGAAGAAGATCACGTGCGCCACGTAGAAGCGCAGCAGCGTTCCCTGGCCCACCTCGATCCCGCCCAGCATGAAGAAAGCAGACTCGTTGCTGAGCAGCGGCGCGTAGGTGGCCATCTGGGTGCCGACGGTGATGGCCCAGAACGCGATCTGGTCCCACGGCAGCAGGTAGCCGGTGAAGCTCAGCGCCAGCGTGAAGAACAGCAGCAACACGCCGACGACCCAGTTGAACTCCCGCGGCGGCTTGTACGCGCCGTGATAGAAGACGCGGATCATGTGCAGGAAGACCGTGAGGACCATGAGGTGCGCCGCCCAGCGGTGCATGTTGCGCACCAGCGACCCGAACGCGACCGATGCCTCGATGGCCTGGATGTCCTGGTAGGCGCGGCTGATCGAGGGCACGTAGAAGAACATCAGGTACAGGCCCGTCACGGTCAGCACGAGGAACAGGAAGAAGCTGATCCCGCCCAGGCAGAACGTGTACGTGTAGCGCACGGCGTGACGCTTGACCCGCACCGGGTGCAGGTGCAGGAACACGTTGTTCATGACCGCCAGGGCGCGGGTGCGGCTGGTGGACGGGTACGGCTGGCGGAACAGGCTGCGCCACGCGGCCGACTCCTTCACCCATCGCACGACGGGGTTGCCGCCGTTGCCGTTGCTCATCGGTCCACGACCGCGCCGGCCTGCTGGCCGACCTGTCCGAGCACGTTGTCCTTGTAGCTCTCCAACAGAACCTTCCCGTCAGGCGTGAACCGCTCGAGCTCGAGCCGGTCCATGGTGATGCAGTTGGTGGGGCAGCGCTCGACGCAGAGGTTGCAGCGGATGCAACGCTCCTCGTCGATGATCATGGCGATCCCGCGCGGCCACGACTGGAAGAACTCCTGCTCCGGGTCGTCGCCGCCGACCTGCGCCTTGTCGATCATGTAGATCACGCCCTCGGGGCAGACGTCGGCGCAGAGTCCGCACAGGATACAGCGAGGGCCGTCGATGTTGATGTTGTGGTTGCACTGGAGGCAGCGGCTGCCCTCGTCGATGGCACTGCGGGTGTCGTAGCCGACCTCGACCAGGCTGGTGAAGTCGCGCCGCAGCTCCGGCGGCGCCATCGGGATCTCCTGTCGGCGGGTGGCCTCGTAGAAGCGCGGCATGTCGTGGTCGAGGCTCTGGGTGATGGTTGCCCGGTTGATGACCGGCAGCTCCTCGAGCTCCTCGCCACGGAGCCCCGCCAACCAGCGGTCGACGCTGCGCGCTGCCCGCCGCCCGAGGCCGGCGGCCTCGATGATCGTGGCGGGCCCCGTCACGAAGTCACCGACGGCGAAGATGCCGTCCTGGTTGGTGCCGAAGGTGTCGGCGTTGATGGCGACGTTGCCGCGCTTGAACTCGAACTTGAGGTCGTTCAGCGAGTTGCCCTGCGCGTCCTTCGGTGTCGTGCCGTTCAGCGGCTCGGTGCGCCACGCGGACAGGGAGCCGCCCTCGACAACGGTCCGCGTATCGGTCACGCCGACGTGTCGGTTGAGCTTCGCGCCGAACTCGCCGAGGACGTTGTTGTCCGATGCCTGGCTGGTGCACGGAATGACCATGTCGCACGGAACCGTGAACTCGCTGCCGGGGATCGGCTCGGCGCTGCGGCGGCCCGTCGCGTCCGGCGGCCCCAGCCGCGTGCGCACGAACTTCATGCCGCTGACGTGCCCGTTCTCGTCGGAGAGGACCTCGACCGGCGAGGCGAAGTACTCGAACTGGACGCCCTCGAAGCGCGTCTCGTGCTGCTCCTCCTC
>JAICRD010000229.1 GCA_025937535.1 Chloroflexota bacterium
AGGTACTTGTAGGTGCAGCCGACGGCGAGGTCGACGGCCGAGAGGTCGATCTCCACCGCTCCGACAGAATGGCTCAGGTCCCAGATGACGAGCGCATCGGTCGAGCCGGTGATCGCGACCATGTCGCGGAGCTCCGCGGACCGATAGTCGACGTGCGAGAGGCAGAGGACTCCGCCCCGGGCCGCGTCGATCGCGGCCTCGACCGAATCGGCTTCGACGTACTGACGGCCGAGCTGTCGGGCGACCCCCTCGAGCACGTAGCGGTCGGTCGGGAAGTTGGCCGCATCCGTGACGATCGGGCCTGACCGGTGATCGGCGGCTGCGTGCGCCAGCTTGTAGAGATTGACCGTCACCGAATCGGCGATGAGCACCTCGCCGGGCCGGGCGCCGAGGGCAGCCGATGCCAGCCGATCACCGACGCGGCGGGGAAGCTCGATCCAGTCGTGCCAGCCTTCCACCACGCGGTCGCCCCAGTCAGCCACGACCGCGGCGATCGCGTCGCGCACGTCCGTCGAGAGCCGGCCCAGCGAGTTGCCGTCGAGATAGATCCGATCGGGATCAGCGATGACGAAGCGATCGCGGAAGCGCGCGAGCGGATCGGCCGCGTCGAGTGCCTCGGCGTGCGAGCGGTCGATCATCGGTGCGGGTCAGCCGACCGGCGTGTTGGGGTCCCACTCCTCGAGGAACTTGCGAACATCGGCCAGGAAGAAGCCGACCTGGGCGCCGTCGAGCACGCGGTGATCGAACGAGCAGGTCATGTTCATCATGTGCCGGATGGCGATCACGTCCTCGCCGTCGATCTCCATCACGCGCGGACGCTTGACGATCGCCTCCATCGACAGGATCGCGACCTCCGGCGCGTTGATGATCGGCATCGAGCTGACGGACCCGAACCAGCCGGTGTTGTTGACCGTGAACGTTCCGCCCTGCAGCTCATCGAGCCGCAGCTTCCCGGCGTGCGCCCGCGATGAGAGGTCACGGATGCGGGCGTTGACGCCGCTGATGCTGAGCTGATCGGCATTGTGGATGACGGGCACGATCAGCCCGTTGTCGACCGCCACGGCGATGCCGATGTTCATCGCCTGCTTGACGATGATCTTGTCCTCGGCGAACTGGCTGTTCACGTTCGGATGCTTGCGCAGTGTCTCGGTCGCAGCCTTGACGACCACGGCCACGTAGCTCAGCGACGCTCCCTCGCGCGCCTTGAAGGCCATGTTGTTGGCCTCGCGCCACTTCACGACGTTGGTCATGTCGACCTCGATCACGGTGTATGCGTGAGGGACGGTCTGCTTGACCTGCGTCATCTTGCGCGCGATGGCCTTGCGCATCTGCGACAGCGGCACCTCGGTGTCGCCGGCCGCCGCAGTGGGCGATGGTGCCGGCGCAGGTGCGGGGGCCGATGCGGCGGCCGCCGTTGCAGGTTGCGCAGCCGGGGCGGCTGGAGCCTGCGCCGCCGGAGTGGCCTGAGCCTGTGCCGCCGGCGCCGTTGCGGCGGCGGGTGCCTGTGGCGCGGCCTGGGGACCCTTCTCGATGAAGGCCAGCACGTCCTCCCGTGTGACACGGCCACCCGCGCCCGAGCCGCTCAGCTTGGCGACGTCGATGCCGTGCTCTCGGACGAGGCGGCGCACGGCGGGGGTCATGCGTGAGGTGGCGTCGCCGTTTCCTCCGGAGGCCGGTTGCGTGGCGGCCTGTGGCTGTGCGGCGACCGACGGAGCCTGCTCCTGCTGGGCGACCGCCTCGGCACCGGCATCGGCGGAGGCCTCCGGCTGCGCGGGCTGCATCGGTGGCTCGGGCTCGGCAGGTGGAGCCTGGCTGGGCGCTGCCTCGGCGGCCTGCGCGGGCGCGGGGGACGCTTCCGCTGGCGTCTCTGCAGGCGTGTCCGCCGGCGCGTCGGTCGCGGCCCCGGCGCCATCGGCGTCGATCTCGGCGACTGCCGTACCGACCGCGACCGTCTCCCCGTCCGGGATGAGGATCTTCGTGATGGTCCCGGCGACCTCCGCCGGCACCTCGGCGTTCACCTTGTCGGTCACGACCTCGAACAGTGGGTCGTACTGCTCGACCGTGTCGCCTTCCTTGACCAGCCAACGCTCGATCGTCCCTTCGGTGACCGACTCGCCCAGCTGGGGCATCTTGATCGTCGTTGCCATGTCAGCGGCTCCCGTTCGTGCTCATCAATGCGGCGGTGCCGCGGTCGGATTTCCAGTCGCCATTGTGGCCCACCGCCCGCCTCGGCGCGAGTGCGGCAGATGCTCGGTGCGGTTCAGTACGCGGCCAGGGCGCGAGCGGCCTCCACGACCCGCGCCGGACCGATCATGAACCAGTCCTCGAGGGCGTGGTGGTACGGCACCCCGGGCACGTCCGGCCCGGCAAGCCGGGTGACGGGGCCGTCCAGATGCTCGAACGCCCGTTCGCCGATCTCGGCCGCGATCTCGGCGCCGAACCCGCCGAAGCGGTTCGCCTCGTGCACGACGAGCGCCTTCCCGGTCTTCGCGACAGAGCCGATGATCGCGTCGAGGTCGAGCGGCCGCAGCGTGCGGAGGTCGATGACCTCGGCCTCGACGCCGTCCTCGCGCGCGAGCGTCTCGGCGGCCTCGAGCGCGACGGTGCGCATGAAGCCGTAACAGAAGATCGAGAGGTGCTTGCCCTCGCGCGCGACCGACGCCTTGCCGATCGGCACGACCGTGTCGCCGTCGGGCACCTGCGCCTTGAACAGCCGATACGTCTTCTTGTGCTCGAAGAACATGACCGGGTCCGGATCGCGGATCGATGCCTTCAGCAGGCCCTTGGCATCGGCCGGCGTGCCGGGCGCGACGACCTTGAGGCCGACCGTCGAGGTGAAGTACGTCTCGTTCGACTGGGAGTGGTACAGCGCGCCGTGGACGCCGCCGCCGTACGGCATGCGGATCACCATCGGGGCGCTGAAGGTGCCGTTCGAGCGGTAGTGGATGCGGCTGATCTCGGACACGATCTGGTTGAAGGCGGGGTACACGAAGTCGGCGAACTGCATCTCGGCGATCGGACGAAGGCCGTACACGGCCGCACCC
>JAICRD010000092.1 GCA_025937535.1 Chloroflexota bacterium
GAGGTCCAGCTTGTCCAGAGCGGAAGCAGCCTGCAGGAGCGCGGTGCCACCACCGGCGACGATGCCCTCCTCGACCGCAGCGCGGGTCGCCGACAGGGCGTCCTCGATGCGGTGCTTCTTCTCCTTCAGCTCGACCTCGGTGGCCGCGCCGACCTTCAGGACGGCGACTCCGCCGGACAGCTTGGCGAGGCGCTCCTGGAGCTTCTCGCGATCGAAGTCACTCGTGGTGTCCTCGATCTGCAGCTTGATCTGGCCGATGCGGGCCTTGATCGCGTCCTCGGAACCCTTGCCCTCGACGATCGTCGTGGCGTCCTTGGTGGCGGTCACGCGGCGCGCCTGGCCGAGGTCCTCGAGCTGTACGCTGTCGAGCTTGCGGCCGACCTCCTCGCTGATGACGCGGGCGCCGGTCAGCGTGGCGATGTCCTCGAGCATGGCCTTGCGGCGATCGCCGAAGCCCGGGGCCTTGACGGCCAGCACGTTGAGCGTGCCCTTGAGCTTGTTGACGACCAGCGTGGCGAGCGCCTCACCGTCGACGTCCTCGGCGATGATCAGGAGCGGCTTGCCGGTGGAGACGGTCTTCTCCAGCGTCGGCAGGATGTCCGCCACGGCGCTGATCTTCTTGTCGGTGACCAGGATGTACGGCTGGTCCAGCGTCGCCTCGAGCTTGCCGCCCTCGGTGCTCGTGACCATGTAGGCGGAGACGTAGCCGCGGTCGAGCTGCATGCCCTCCACGTACTCGGTCTCCATCTTCAGGCCCTGCGACTCCTCGACGGTGACGACGCCGTCCTTGCCGACCTTGTCCATGACCTGGGCGATCATGTCGCCGATCTCGGTGTCGCGCGCGCTGATGGCGGCGATGTGGGCGATGTCCTCGGTCGTCTCGACCGGCTTGGAGAGCTTCTTGATCTCCTCAACGATGGCCTCGACGCCCTTGGTGATGCCGCGCTTCAGGCCCATCGGGCTGGCGCCGGCGGTGACGTTCTTGAGGCCCTCGGTGATGATCGCCTGCGCGAGCACGATCGAGGTCGTGGTGCCGTCTCCGGCAACATCGTTGGTCTTCGTCGCGACTTCCTCGAGCAGCTGAGCACCCATGTTCTCGTACGGGTCCTCGAGCTCGATGTCGCGGGCAATGGTCACGCCGTCGTTGGTGATCGTCGGCGCGCCGAACTTCTTGTCGAGAAGGGCATAACGACCCTTGGGGCCCAGCGTGACCTTGACGGCGTCCGCCATCTTGTCAACGCCGCGCTTCAGGGAGCGTCGCGCCTCTTCCTCGAACAGCAGCTGCTTGGCCACGGTTCTCTCAGTTCCTCCTCAGTGATGCCGCGCGGGAGTGCGGCGCATCGGTCCGTTGCCAGACCGCTATTCGATGACTGCCAGGATGTCCTTCTGGGACAGGATCAGGAGCTCGTCGTCGTCGAGCTTGAACTCGGTGCCGGCGTACTTCTGGAAGAGGACCTTCTGGCCCTCACTGACCTCCATCGGCTCGCGCGACCCGTCATCCAGGGTGCGACCGGGGCCGACGGCCAGGATGGTGCCCTCCTGCGGGCGCTCCTTGGCGGTATCCGGCAGGACGATGCCGCTCTTGGTCATCTCCTCCCGCGGGGTGGGCTTGACGACGAGACGGTCCCCGAGGGGCTTGAGCCCCGCGGCCGTGCCGCTGACCGTGGTGGTCATGTGTGCGTAGTGCCTCCTTGCATGCGCAAACCGATGCGACTGGTGCGGTTGAGACGCACGCTCGCGGGAGCGCCAGCTGCGGCCCCGCGTGTTGCCGAATCGGGACCGGGTCGACTGGCACTCAACCAGCAAGAGTGCTAAGTGGCAAGGTAGCACTCGCACTTCACGAGTGTCAAGACGGTGCGGCGGACGCGAAGAACGGCGCCCCGGCCGAAGCCAAGGGCGCCGTTGGGATGACTGGCGAGGTCGCCGATCAGGCGTAGTCGGTCAGCATCCAGCCGCTCGGTGCGGGGGCATTGCCGCCGTCGCCACCGTCGTCGTTCGTCGTGCCGCCGCCGCCGTTGTTTCCCGGCGCGAGGACGAGGAAGTACACCAGCGCCGCGATCACGATGATCGCCACGATGATGCCGAGAATGAAGCCGGCGCCGCTGCTTCCGTCCGGATCGGTTGCCCCGCCCGGGGTGTTGACGTTGACCTGGCCCATTCCGGGGACCCTCCTTCGGTACGTACAAAGACAGGCGTCGTTTCGCCGTCCACCCTCCAGCAACCGGCGTGCCAACCCATGCCCGATGGTCGGCCGAGCGCACGCTCGCTCAGCGAGTGACGAGCGCGTCGTACGCGGCGCGGATTGGACCCACGAGCTCGGCGGGGTCTGTCTCGCGAAGGCGCGCGAGTCGCGCCGCCACGCGCAGCACGGTCGTCGGCTCGTTGCGACGGTCACGGTCCGGCCCCAGGTACGGCGAGTCGGTTTCGACCAGGAAGCGGCCGGCGGCGAGGCTGGCCGCAGCGTCTCGTGGCCCGATGGCGGACCGGAAGGCGACGGGAAGGGCAAAGCTGACGAGGAAACCCGCGTCGGACAGGCGCAATGCCATGGCCGCATCGCCCGAGAAGGCATGGAGCACTCCGCGGTGGTTGGATGCAAGCCGACCCGGCCACGCCTCCAGCGCTTCGGTCACGTCGGCATGCGCGTCGCGATCGTGCACGAGCACCGCCATGCCGAGACTCGCGGCGAGCGACAGCTGGCGGGCGAACGCCTCGCGCTGGGCATCCGGCGGCGAGAGATTGCGGAAGAAGTCGAGACCGATCTCGCCGATGGCGCGCACGGCCGGGTCGCGCGCCAGGGACTCGAGCCGCCCCCAGGCACTCTCGTCCATGGACGCCGCATCGTGAGGATGGACGCCGACCGCCGCGTGAATGATCTGCGGATGCAGCGCGGCGAGCTCGAGCGCGGCCTCCGATGACGGCAGGTCCCAGCCGGGCACCATGATGCGCTCGATGCCGGCATCGGCCGCGCGCTGAACGACCTCGTCGCGGTCGCCGTCGAACCGCTCGTGCTGGAGATGAGCGTGCGAGTCGACCAGCCCCGCCAGGCGCCCTGGCACACGCCGACGGCTCAGGCGGAGACCTCCACCTCGACTCGCGGGAAGAGCGGCGTCGGCGAGCCCGTGCGCCAGTCAGCCGGACCGCCACCCCACGCCAAGAGCGCGTCGAGGCCAGGCCCGCCGGCGCCGCGCTCGTCGTACGGCGGTGGCGCACCGAGCTGCTCCTCGAGACGGCGCGCTGCGTCCGGCGCGACCGGGGCGAGCAGATGCCCGACGATGCGGCACGCCTCGGCCATGACGGCGAGCACCTGGCCCAGTCGCTCGGTCTCCCCCGCCTTGCTGAGGGCCCACGGCGCCTGGCCCTCGGCGTAGCCGTTCGTGGCGCCGGCGAGGTCCATCATTGCCGCCAGGGCATCGGCGAGGCGGTGCTCCACCATGGCCGCGTGGTAGGCGGCCACGACCCGTTCGGCCGTCGCACGGATCTCGAGGTCGGCGGGCTCGGTCGCATCGGCGACTGGTGGAAGCTGCCCATCCAGATACCGCCCCGCCATGCTGACCGTGCGGTTGACGAGGTTGCCGAGGTCGTTGGCCAGGTCGGCGTTGTATCGGCGCACGAAGCCGTCGTACGTCACGTTCGTGTCACGCTCGAACGGGACCTCGCGCAGGACCATGTAGCGCACCCCGTCGACGCCGAAGGTATCGGCCACCTCGTCGGGGTCCTCGGTGTTGCCGGTCGTCTTGCTCATCCGCTGGCCGCTGACGTCGAGCATGAAGCCGTGCGCAAACACCTGCTTCGGCAGCGGCAGCCCGGCGCTCATGAGCATGGCCGGCCAATAGAGGCAGTGGAAGCGCGTGATGTTCTTGCCGATGACGTGGAGATCGGCCGGCCACCACTTCGCCATCTCGGCCTCGTCGTTCGGGAAGCCGGCGCCGGTCAGGTAGTTCGTCAGCGCGTCGAACCAGACGTAGATGCGATGCGCCTCGTCGCCAGGAAACGGGATGCCCCAGTTCGTCCCCGATCGGCTGATCGAGAAGTCGCGCAGCCCCTCGCGCAGCCAGCCCAGCACCTCGTTGCGGAAGTGCGGGGGCTCGCAGAAGGAGGGGTTTTCGCGGTAGAGCGCCTCGAGGCGCTCCTGGTAGGCGCTGAGGCGGAAGAAGTAGTTGTTCTCCTCGAGCCATTGGGGATCGAGCGTCGGATGGTCGGGGCAGCGCCCGTCGACGAGCTGCTGATCGGTCTTGAACTCGTTGCAGCCGGTGCAGAACCAGCCGGAGTAGACGCCCTGGTACACGTCGCCATTCGCCTGTGCGCGCTTGACCATCTCGATCGAGGCGACGGCGTGGTCCGGATCGGTGGTGCGGATGAACCGGTCGAAGCTGATCGCGTAGCGCTCGAAGGTGCGCTTCCACGTCGCCGCCCACGGGTCGATCAGGTCGCGCGGGTCCATGCCTCGGTCGCGCGCGTCGCGCTCGACGTTGGCAGAATGCTCGTCCAGGCCGGTCAGGAAGCGGGTCTCGCGACCCATGAGCCGCTGATAGCGCGCGATCATGTCGGCGCCAATGGCCTCGAACATCGAGTGCAAGGCGGGACGCTGGCTCGGATAGAAGATCGCCGTGGTCAGGTAGTAGGTGTCGCGCGCGCTCATCGGTGCTCGCGCCCCTTCGGCCAGTACAGCTCCTTGCGGATCTGCTCGGGCGGGAAGCCACGCTCGGTCGCGATCTCGTCGACGGCCGTGATCATGTCCGGGTTGCCGCACAGGTAGACGGTCGTGTCGTCTGCGTTCAGCCCGAAGTTGTCCATCTGCGCGGCGACGATCTTCTCGACGCGCCCGGTCTCACCGGCCCAGCCCGGCGACTCGTTCGGCCGCGACACCGTGGCGACATAGCGGAGCGGAAACTCGTCGCCGGCCTCGATTTCGCTCAGCTGCTCCCGCCAGGCCAGGTCGTAGGCGTAGCTCACACCATGCAGCAGGATGACTTGCCTCGTGTCGCCGTGGCGGCGCATCGTCTCGATCATGCTGATGAAGGGGGCCAACCCAGTCCCCGAGGCGACGAAGAGGCACTTGCGGCCGTCATCCTGGATGAGGAACTTCCCCTTGGCGCCCTTGATGTTGATCGGGTCGCCGACCTTGCGCTTCCAGAGCAGCGGGGTGAATGCGCCGATGTGGACGAGGCGAATGAAGAACTCGTACTCGCTCAGGTCATCGGGGGGCGAGCTGATGCTCATCGGCCGCTGGACGAGCTTGCCCTGGGGTCCAAGCAGGCCGAGCGTGGCGTACTGGCCGGCGGCGAACTCGAATGGGTCCTCGAGCGCCTGCACGCCGACGATGGCGAGCCCTTCGGCCACCTCGTCCCAGCGGCTCAGCCGCCCGTTGTAGGGGTACTCCTCTGCCATCCGATCCTTCGCCTGTGCATGCCGACGCGCCGATGAGCCGCCGCGGGCGGCCAGTATAGGCGAGGCATCCCTCACGAACCGCGAGACGAAAGGCCAGAACCATGCTCAGCGATTATCCGGCGTTTCCGATCCTGCTCTCGACCGATCTCGATGCGAGCCGAGCGTTCTACCACGGCGTGCTGGGCTTGCCGATCCAGCGTGAGGACCTTCCCGATCGGATCGTGTTCGGCTCGGCCGGTGGGTCCATCGCGGTGACGAGCAGCACCATCGGGACGAAGGACACACAGACGCAGATGGCCTGGCGCGTGCCGAACATCCATGCGGCACTCGAGGACCTGCGCTCGCGAGGCGTACGGATCGAGGACTACACGGCCCCGGATCCGGTGACGCACGACGGCATCGCCGATATGGGGCACTCGTGGGCTGCCTGGTTCACCGATCCGAGCGGCAACGTCCTCGCGGTCGTCGAGCCGAAGGGCTAGCGGCGCAGGCTTCGGCGGCACATTCGGCCGTCGTCCGCGTGGCGGTGAGTGCCGGGGCGGCCACGCTCCCCGCCTGGGTCATCTCCAGCCCGGCACGTGGTTGGACCGTTCGATCCACCCGCGCAGCTCCGGTTGCTGTGTGTCCTCGACGCTCGTCAGCTTGACGTAGCGGCTTCGATCCGTATCCCCGAGGGGCGGTGGGCGCAGGACGGCCATGGTCCCATAGGGCACGTGAGGGGTCGAAGGCGGACGGACCGGTCGGGCGGTGGGACCGGGGGAGAGCCCCACCGCCCGGATCTCACATCGCGACGACGGCCTCGAGGTCGTTCGTGGCGCCGTTCGCGGCGATGGACGCTGGCGCCTCGGCCTCGGCACCATCGGGAGCCGCGGCCACGGCCTGGGCTTCCTTGGCGTACTCCTTCTTGGAGCGGCCCGAGAGCATCTCGAGCGAGGCGACCACGACCTCCGTCTTCCAATGTCGCTTGCCGGCGTCGTCGTCCCACTGGCGGGTCTGGAGGCGTCCCTCGATGTCGACCAGCTGCCCCTTCGAGAGGAACTGGCCGGTGATCTCGGCCAGGCGGTCCCAGGCGACGCACGGGTGATACTCCGTGCGCTCGGCGTTGCCCCCGCCCCGGTACTCGTTCGTCGCGATCGTGAAGGTCGAGACGTGCTTGCCCGACGGCAGCGACCGCAGCTCCGGGTCGCGGGTCAACCGTCCGACGAGCATCACCTTGTTCATGCGATGGCTCCTTCCATCAGCTCAGCGCGCCGGGGGCGAGGACGGCCGCTTGTGTGGAAAGGCTAGCGACAGGCGATTACCAGGCCGTTACTGCTCGCTTACCGCGCCGATCCGGGGCGTCGCCGCGGGTAGAGGTGGTCGATCCCCGGCGTGCGCAACGACAGCTTCGCGACCGGCGCCAGCTGGCGCTTGAACTCCATGCGTGCCACGCGGGCCGCGACCCACTCGACCAGGGATCGCTCGAGGCCGGCGGTCACGCATCGGTCGATGGTCCAGCGCCGATCGACCAGGGCGAACAGCACCCGATCGAGTGCGTCGTATGAACGGCCGAGCTCGCCCTCGTCGGTCTGGCCCGGCCACAGATCGGCGGATGGTGGCTTCGCGACGACCTCCTCGGGGACGCCGAGCTCGCGCGCCACGGCGCGCAGCTGGGTCTTGTACAGGTCGCCGATCGGCTGCAGCGCGGCCGCCATGTCGCCGTGCAGCGTCCCGTACCCGAGCAGCGCCTCGGTCTTGTTACTCGTGCCGATGACGAGGGCGTCGAAGGCAGCCGACCGGTCGTAGAGGATGATCATCCGCTGCCGCGCCATGACGTTGCCACGCCGCACGTTGGTGGCGGCTGGATCCTCACCGCTGATCAGCTCGAGCATCGGCTCGACCATCGGCGTGATCTCGATCCGCTCGGTGCGGCAGCCAAGATCCTCCACCACGCGCAGCGCATCGGTCTCGGATGCCTCCGACGACGTGCGATACGGCATGCGAATGGCGAGGAGGTTGTCAGCACCGATGGCGCGGGCGGCCAGATAGGCCACGGCCGCCGAGTCGACGCCGCCGGAGAGCCCAACGACCAGGCGCGTGAACCCGGTCTGCTGCATCTGCGAGCGGATGAAGCCGACGATGACCTCGACCGCCTGCGCCGGCTCGATGGCCGGCAGCGGCGCCGCCGTCGGCTCCGCGTGCTCCGCGGTCACGTCTGGGGTCCCGCGAGCCATTGCCGGGTACCAACCAGGGTCGGCTTAGGCGAGCTCTCAGCGCGAGGACAGGCCGATCGAAGGCCAATCGTCGTCAGAAAGCCGGCCTCGTTGGTGGCTGACGAATGCAGCCCGGCCCACGGGGCGCCCTCGCCGCCTAAGCCGACGGTCATTGGTACCTGACGAACCGCCGAGTTGGTGCCGATCGCCGAGCTGGTCCCACGCGCCGAGCTGGTGCCGATCGCCGAGCTGGTGCCGATCGCCGAGCTGGTGCCGATCGCCGAGCTGGTCCCGCGCGCCGAGCTGGTCCCGCGCGCCGAGCTGGTCCCGCGCGCCGAGCTGGTCCCGCGCGCAGGGGGCGTGTGAAGCCCCGAACTGATCACGGCTGCTGCGCCCCATCGATGCCCGCACGATCGGCGATGATCCGGTCAAGCTCCCGACGCACGAGCTCCAGGCGCTCGTCGGACAGAAGCGGCAGGCCGTAGCGCTGCATGCGGAGGTCATCGCTGTTGATCGTGCCAACGACCAGCGCCTCGTCCCACAACGGCGCCTGCACCACGGTCGAGCCGTCGGCGGCGAGCAGGCGAGACCCTCCCCAGAAGGTGAGGCCCTCCTCGTTCCCGACCCGGTTGCAGAAGGCGAGCGGCACCGTCCCCAGCAGGGCGTAGGTGTCCTGCATCTTGTGCCAGCCCTCGATGGCGGCCAGCCCCGCGCTCGACCCCGGCGCGCGTGACGGCCCGGCGGCGACGTTCACCAGGAGCGACGCGCCATCGAGCGCCTGGAGCATCGGCAGGGAGGCATGCCAGAAGTCCTCGCACACGGAGAGGCCGATTCGTCCAATC
>JAICRD010000158.1 GCA_025937535.1 Chloroflexota bacterium
CGCCACGTCATGCCCTTCTTCAAGCGATCCGACAAGGCCGGCTCCGGGTTCGTCCGGATCATCCAGGCCGCCGACTTCCACGGCTCCACCGCCGCCTGGCGAAAGTTCATGGCCGCGGCCAAGCAGCACAACGCCCAGCACGCCATCGTCTCCGGTGACCTGACCGGCAAGGCGATCGTGCCGATCATCCGTAGCAACGGGCACTACGAGGGGCACCTGTTCGGCAACCGCGTGGTTGCCGAAACCGATGCGGAGCTCGCCGCGTTCCGCGCCCGGATCGAGAACGTCGGCTTCTACGACCACGTCTGCGAGCTGGACGAGGCGCGCGCGCTGGACGCCGACCCCGAGGCGCTGCATCGGCTGTTCGTGGAGAAGATGAATACCCGGCTCGAGGGCTGGCTCGAGTTCGCCGGCGAGTATCTCGCGCCGCTCGGCATTCCGCTGTGGGTCATTCCCGGCAACGACGACGACGAGAGCGTGGATCCGATCCTGAACGCGGCGCAGTACGCGCGCAACGTCGATCACAAGGTCGTCGAGCTGGACGAGCACCACGAGCTGGTGAGCATGGGCGACACGTCCATGACGCCGTGGGAGTGCCCGCGCGACTACCCCGAGGAGCACATGGTCGTGGCCGTGGGCGACCTGGTCGCGCAGATCCGCCGGCCGGCGGGCGCGATCTTCAACTTCCACTGTCCGCCGTTCAACACCAAGATCGACCAGGCGCCCGCCCTCAAGGACAACCTCGAGATCGAGTTCGAGGCGGGACAGGTCATCATGACCAGCGCCGGGTCTCCAGCCATCCGCCGCGCCGTGGACGAGGTGCAGCCGCTCCTGTCGCTGCACGGGCACATCCACGAAGCGCGCGGGGTCCAGAAGCTCGGGCGCACCGTCGCCCTCAACCCGGGCTCCGAGTACGCTGAGGGCATCATGAAGGCGGCCATCGTCAACCTCGAGCCCGAGCGCGTGAAGGGCTACATGCTCATCAGCGGCTAGGCGGCCGATGAGCGGCGAAGGAGCGCGGGCAGTCGAGGAGCTGGCAGCACGCGCCGACGAGGTGCTGGCGGCCGTCGCCGACGCCGGGGGCGTGATGCGGCTCATGGGCGGCGTCGCCGTCCGGCTCCGTGCACACGACCTCGGCGGGATCGATCCCGAACGGCGGACGTACCACGACATCGATCTCGTCGCGAGGCTCCGCGACGTGCGCGTCATCGACGCCGCATTCGTGGCGCTCGGCTACATGCCCGACCGCGCCGTGAACACGCAGTTCGGAACCGTCCGTCGGGTCTACCACCACCCCGACGGCTTCCATGCCGACCTCTTCTTCGAGCGCCTCGAGTTCTGCCACACGATCGAGCTCAACGGTCGGCTGAGCCTCGTGCCACGAACCACGTCGCCGACCGATCTGCTGCTGCAGAAGCTGCAGATCGTCGAGCGCAACGAGAAGGACCTCATCGACGTGGCTTGGCTGCTCCTGAATCACGAGGTCGCAGACGACGAACCCGAGCAGGTCGAGCTTCAGCACCTGGTGCGGCTGACCGGCAACGACTGGGGGCTGCACACCACTGCCGGCGACTTCCTGACCGATCTCGAGGCGCGCGCCGGCGCCCTGGGGTTGAACGACGCGGCGGCGTCGCGGGTCGCCACAGCGGCGGCGCGCCTGCGCACGGCGATGGATGAGGCGCCGAAGTCGCTCCGCTGGCGGGCGCGCGAGCGAGTGGGTCGGCGGATGAAGTGGTACCGCGACGTCGAGGAAGTCCTGTAGGGCGGGCCGGCTCATCGCTGACGTGAGAAGGCGAGCACGGTTGAGGCAGCGGCTCCAGCGGCTGGCGGCTCATCGTCCCGCGCTCGAGCGAGGCATGCCGTTCGGGCAGTGGGCGGGCGGGGAGCGGCTGCCGGACGGATCGATCCAGATGCCCTGGTACGAGTTGAGTCCCGAGGCGGAGCAATTCCTCGACGATGTTCGAGGAGCAGGATGGGTGACGCCGTTCGACTGGCCGGCCTGGCTGTCCAGTCCGGATGGTGAGCGGTTGGTTCGTGATCCCCAGGCGGTTGCCGACGCCTCACCCGACGACCTCGGCCGATTGCTGACGGCGCTCGTGCGCCAGGAGCGTTTTGGCGACGGCACACTCGCGGCCGCGAATGACTCAGGCCTCCTCGCGGCGATCGCGCGGCGTGCCGAGATCCTGGCCGCGACGTTGGAGCACGACGACCCAGCGGAACCCACATCGTCGTCTTCTACGGGGCAGTCGTGATCGCCGCCTATCGGAGTTTCGTGGAGCGCCAGGTTACCTGGGATCTGCTGACGTTAGTCATCGTCGGCGGTCTGGTCGGGTGGGCCTATCGCGCGGCCAACCTGAGGCGTCCTTGACTGGCGCACTCCGAAAGTAGGAGAATCCGACTCTCGTATGAGGTGCATGGCGTGAGCCTGACGAAGATCCGGCCGAAGGGGCAGATCACGCTTCCCGATTCTGTTCGCAAGGCCGCCCGGCTGGCGGATGGCGACTATCTCGAGGTCAGCGTCGAGGAGGGGGCCATCGTCATGCGTCCGAAGCGGTTGATCGACGCCGACCAGGCATGGTTCTGGACGCAGGAATGGCAGCGTGGTGAGCGGGAGGCAAGCGAGGACATCGCCAAGGGTCGCACCCGGCGCAGCGGCGATGCCGACGCGTTCCTCGACTCCCTCGGCTGAGCGCGACGCGGCATGCCGTCTCACGAGCGGACCCGCCGATTCGACCGTGATTGGAAAGCACTCGCCCAGGGCGATCGTGAGCGGTTCCGCGTGGCGTTTCGTCGCTTCGACGCCGACCTTGTCATCGGGTCCTTCCGCCGCGGCCTCCGCGTGAAGCGAGTCGAAGGGACCGACAACATCTTCGAGATGACGTGGGCACCGGATGGGCGTGCCACCTTCGAATACGGCTCGCCCGAGGGTAAGGGCGCGCATGTCATATGGCGTCGCATCGGCCGGCACGACGTCTTCCAGAGACCGTAGGTCGCATGGTGACGAAGGCTGCCCATCTCCGCATCGATCCCGATGAGGTCCTGTCCGGCTTGAATGCGGAGCAGCAGGCCGCCGCACAGGCCGTCAGGGGACCGGTGGTCATCCTGGCAGGAGCCGGAACCGGGAAGACGAGGGTCATCAGCCACCGAGTGGCCTACGCGGTGGCGACTGGCGCCGTCGACGAGCGGGTGGTGCTGGTCGTGTCCTTCACGAACAAAGCGGCTGGCGAGATGGCGCATCGGCTGCGTGGCCTCGGGCTGCAGCGTGCGACGGCGAGCACGGTGCATGCGGCGGCCCGACGGCAGTTGGCGCACTTCTGGCCGGCATGGCGAGGACGCGAGCTGCCCGAGCCGATGGAGTCGAAGGTACCGATGCTGGTGCCGATCGCTCGCGCGCTGCCCGGCAACTATCGGTTCACGCCGGCGAAGGGGCTGGCGGAGGAGATCGAGTGGGCGAAGAACCGGCGCATCACGCCTGATCGATACGCCGATGAGGTGGCGCGGGCCAAGCGGACGCCGCCCCTGCCGGTCGATCTCATGCAACGGGCGTACGCGGACTACGAGCGCGCCAAACAGCGCGCCGGGTGGCTCGACTTCGAGGACCTGCTGGAGGAGGCGATCCGCCTCTACGCCGAGGACGACGCGGCGGCCGCCCTGGTGCGCAAGCGCTTCGCGTGGTTCAGCGTCGACGAGTACCAGGACACGAACCCGCTCCAGCAGGCGCTGCTGGACACCTGGCTCGGTGATCGGCGCGAGATCGGTGTGGTTGGCGATCCGAACCAGACGATCTACTCGTTCACCGGCGCGACGCCGGAGTACCTGCTCCGCTTCCACGATCGCTATCCCGATGCGACACGGGTGAGCCTGGTGCGCAACTACCGCAGCACGCCGCAGGTCCTGGCCCTCGCCAACCGGCTCGTCACTGCGGGCGCCGGTCCGCGGCTGGTGTCGACGCACCAGGGTGGTCCGGAGCCGGAGGTCATTCGCTGCCACGACGCGGCGGCGGAGCGCGCGACGATCGTGCGGCGCATCGGCCAGCTCATGGGGCGCGGCGTGCCGGCGGAGGAAATCGCGGTCCTGACGCGCACGAATGCCCAGCTCGATCCGATTGCCGACCGGCTCAGAGGCGCCGGCATCGCGTTTCGCTTCAAGGGCACACCGTTCTATCGCACGCCGCACGTACGCGAAGCGATTCGCGCACTCGGGACCTCCCCCGAGCCGGTCGACGATTTGGCTGGCGCGGTCAGCCAGCGTTGGGAGACGATGGGCTTCGTGCGCGACGGCATCCCGAGCGACGCCGCGGCGGCGGAGCGCCAATCGGCGTTCGAGGCGCTCCTCGCCATCGCCGAGCGCTTCGCTGTCGAGTATCCCGAGGCCAGCCTCGGCGACCTGGTAGGGGAGTACCGCCGGCTTGCCGCCATCGAGGCCGACCAGGACGCGGAGGGTGTGACGCTTTCGACGATCCACGGCGCGAAGGGCGCCGAGTGGCAGGCTGTGTTCGTCGCCGGCGTCGAGGACGGCAGCCTGCCGATCCGCTACGCCTTCGCCGATCCGGCAGCGGTCGCCGAGGAGCGCCGCCTCCTGTACGTCGCGCTGACCCGCGCGGCGCGCCACCTGACGATCACCTGGGCGGCGACGCGCCAGACCGCGAAGGGCAGCGAGGCGAAGCAGCAGCCGAGCCGGTTCCTCGCCGAACTCGAACCCCCACGAGCGCGCCCACCAAAGCCGACAGGCCGGCGCCCGACGCCGGCGGGCCACAGCAGCGGCGACGGCGATCCCCACCAGGCGACCTTCGAGCGGCTGGCCGAGTGGCGGCGCGATCGAGCCCGGCGCGACGGCGTCCCCGCCTACGTCGTCGCCCACGATGCGCACCTGCGAGCCATCGCCGCGGCGCGGCCACGCACGCTCGATGCGTTAGGGACCCTGCCCGGGATGGGGCCGGTCAAGGTCAGCCGTTACGGCGACGAGATCCTCGACGCGCTGGCCCCCGCAGTCAATCCGGAGCGCAACCACACGCGCAATTTCGAGGCGGTCGACCTCTAGGATCCTCCGCATGCCGAACGGAAACAGCGGTCTTCAGGGGCTCCCGATGCCCGATGGCGAGTGGGCGTACTCGC
>JAICRD010000184.1 GCA_025937535.1 Chloroflexota bacterium
ATCTCGCTCGAGGTGACCGATGCGGCTCTGACCCTGCTCGCCCGCGAGGGCTACGACCCGGTGTACGGCGCGCGTCCGCTGCGGCGTGCGATCCAGCGCGAGCTCGAGAACCCGCTGGCGCGCCGCATCCTGGCCGGCGAGTTCGTCTCGGGTGGAACGGTCCGGATCGATGCCTCTCCGGAGGGGGAGCTGACCTTCAACGGCTCCACCGAGTCGCGCCCGCTCCGCTCGTCACCGGCGCCGGGGAGCACGCCGACCACGGTCCACTAGCCGGCGACGCCGGCCAGCAGGTCGGCTCGATAGATCGAGCCAATTCAGCCGGAAGCCTCGGCCGCGCGCGTTTCACGCGTCATATCGAGTGTGGATGAGCGTGAAGGATGCGGCAGGGCGCACCTCGTGCGTGCCGCGTGTCGATGGATCGTGGAAACAGGGCGTGCGACGCGCCCCATGTGAAGCCGCCTCGACAGATCGAGGCGCCTGGACCGTGCCCCACCCGACCGAGCCTGCGCCCTAGACGAGCGCAAGCCGGTCGAGCGGGAACGGGGGCAGCGCCAGCGGCTTCACCGCCAGCCGGACCAGGAGCAGGGGCGAGTCATCGGCGGCTGATCGATTCAGGTGCAGCACGCCGCACCCGGTGCAGCGGTGGATCAGGACCCACTCGCCCTTGCCACGCACGGTGATGGCGATCGGCTCCATGCCCGACCCACACTCGTCGAGCATGGATCGGTCGCCGGGTCGGTCATCCACATGGCGCGACCAGAGGCAGGCAGGACAGTGGTTGCGGTGCTGCGTGCCGGCACCCTCGGTCGGAACGTCGAGACGGCAGTTGACGCAGCGGAACGAGCTCGGTTGTGCCCGCGGCCGAGGACGGTCGCGGCGCGATTGACGGGAGCGGCTCAACGGAAGTTCTCCAGGACGGTGGTCGAAGGGGACGCGTTCGGTGCGTCGCGCATCGGTCCTGGAAATGACGAGGACCGCCCCGGCGGGCGGCCCATTGGCGAGCGGCTGAATCGAGCCTGCTGCTAGCCGATGAGCTCCATCCGGGAGCGCGACGCGCGAAGAACCGTCCCTGCGGTCTCGGACATGCCACTCCTCCTGGAATCACTCGGGCGCGGATGCGCCATCGGTCGCGGACTGTACGCCGGAGTCGTGGCGCGCGTCAAGAGGTCCGCTCCTGTCCCGCCGACGTGACCTCGAAGATGACCGCCTCGTCACCGGGGATCTCGACCTCCCCGCTCAGCGAGCCCGAGAAGGGACCGTCGCTGGCCGTCAACAGCACCGCACCCGCCTCGATGTCCTCGGGCACGGACCAGACAGCGGCGTCGGATGTCAGGTTGAGCACCACGCCGATGCGCCGGCCGGCATGCTCGCGCAGGTAGGCGAGCAGCGATCCCCGCGCCGGCATCGGCGCATACGACCCGACCGCCAACGTCGGGTCGCCGCGCAGCTCCAGCAGGGACCGATACAGCGACAGCATCGAGCCGGGATCGTCGCGCTCCTGCGCTACGTTGACCGCCGAGGCGTCCGCCGGGAGCGGCAGCCATGGCGTGCCATCGGTGAAGCCGGCGCGCTCGGTCGCATCCCACTGCATCGGCGTGCGCTGCGGATCGCGGCCCAGGCCCAGCCCCGGGATATTGATCTCGCGCACGTCGACAGCCCGGTCGGGCGAGATGTCCACGTCGTGCATGCCGAGCTCCTCGCCGTAGTAGATCGTCGGCGTCCCGCGCAGCGTGAGCAGCAGCACGGCGGCGACCCGCGCCTGCCCCTCGCCGATGCGGGTCACGACCCGCGGCTGGTCGTGGTTCCCGATCACCCAGTTCGGCCACGCCTCGGCCGGCAGCGCGCCCTCGTAGCTCTCGATGACGACCTCGATCTCACGGGCGTCCCACGGCGTCGTGATGAGGTGGAAGTTGAACGGCAGCTGCGCACCGCGGCCCTCGCCGTAGTAGGTCACCAGGCGCTCGACGGGCAGGTAGATCTCGCCGATCATCACCCGCTCGTCGTACTCGTCGATGACCTCGCGCATCTCGGCCACGACCTCGTGGACCTCCGGCTGGTCGGCCGAGTAGGTCGGGATCACCTCGTGGTACGGCGACATGGTCGACGGGTCGTAGTCCGGGTTCGGCGGGTTGTCCGGGAATCGCTCGTCCTTGACCATGTGCCACATGACGTCGACGCGGAAGCCGTCGACGCCGCGGTCGAGCCAGAAGCGCATGACGTCGTACATCGCCTCGCGAACCTCGACGTTGCGCCAGTTCAGGTCCGGCTGCTCCTTCGCGAAGGCGTGGTAGTAATACTGGCCGGTAGCCTTATCCAGCTCCCAGGCGCTGCCGCCGAACTCGCTGCGCCAGTTGTTCGGCGGCCCGCCGTCGGCGGCGGGATCGCGCCACAGGTACCAGTCGCGCCGCGCGCTGGATCGGCTGCTGCGTGACTCGGTGAACCACGGGTGCTGGTCCGACGTGTGGTTCGGCACGAGGTCCAGGATGATCTTGATGCCCCGCCCGTGAGCGTCCGCCAGGAGCCGATCGAAATCTGCCAGCGTGCCGAACCGCGGATCGACATCGGTGTAGTCGGCGACGTCGTAGCCGAAGTCGACCATCGGCGACGGAAAGAACGGCGAGATCCAGGCTGCCTCGACGCCGAGCCACTCGACGTGGTCGAGCCTGCGCCGGATGCCCTCCAGGTCGCCGATGCCGTCGCCGGTCGTGTCCTGGAACGAGCGCGGATAGATCTGGTAGATGACGCCGTATTGCCACCAGTGGTGGCGGGCGAGCTCGCTCGCACTCACCAATTCGTGAGGCTCACGCCGCGGCCTGCCGCAGATGTCGTGACGGTGACCTAGCGGTGGCGGCGCCGGCGTCCGGCGGGCGTGGGCTTGGCGCGCTCGCGCTCGCTGCGCTTCGGCGGCGGCACGAACCGGCGCCGGCGAATCTCGTCGTTGGCGGCGGCGATCCGCGGCGGGAAGCGGACGAAGACCGCATAGGCCGCGATCCCCATGCCGGTCAGCACGATCGCCAGCTGGAGGATGAACGGCACGCCGATGACGGCCAGCAGCGGAATGACGCCCCAGGTCACGATGATCGGCCAGAAGATCCACTCGTGGAGCGCCAGCAGCTCCGGGTATCGGCGGTATCGACGCTGCGCCATGTTGTAGACGACGATCGCGCCGATGCTGATCAGGATCCCGCCAACCCACATGAGGGTGAACAGGTCGGGATAGTTGAGGGGCGTGAAGGGATCGGTCAGGACGTTCATCGGCCGCGAAGCCTAGCACGCACGACCCTCATGAATGGCGCACCGGCGATAGGCGCCCGGTAAGCGGGCGGTAAGCGGTCGGTAATCGCCAGCCGTCACCCTGTGCGAGTGTTCAAGACTCTTGAACACTCGTCGAACGGCGCTGCCCGGAAGGTCGAAACCCTATAATCGAGAGCCCCGCCGCACCATCGGCCCATGAACCCGGCTCCAGCCAGATAGGGAATGTCGATTGCGCGCCCTTCTCTCCGTCAGTGACCGCGAAGGCATCGTCGAGCTTGCCCGCGGCCTGACCGACGCCGGCATCGAATGCTTCGCAACAGACGGCACCCGCACTCACCTCACCGAAGCGGGAATCGACGGTATCCGACCCGTCGCAGAGCTGACCGAGACGAACGAGATCCTCGGCGGCCGCGTCAAGACCCTCCACCCCAAGATCTTCGCGGGCCTCCTCGCCCGCCGCGACCAGCCGGATCACCTCGCCCAGCTGGCGGAGCAGGGCATCGAGCAGATCGACGTCGTCGTCGTCAACCTCTACCCCTTCGCGCAGACCATCCGCGAAGCCGATGCAACCCTCGACCAGGCGCTCGAGCAGATCGACATCGGCGGCGTGGCGCTCCTTCGAGCGGCGGCCAAGAACTTCCCGGGCGTCGCCGCGGTCAGCAGCCCCACCCAGTACGCACTCGTCCTGCGCGACATCAAGACCCTCGGCAGCGTCAGCCCGGAGACCCGCCAGAAGCTGGCCGCGGAAGCCTTCGCCCTGACCGCCGCCTACGACGGCCAGATCTCGAGCTACCTCAACGCCGCCACGGGCACGGTCTTCCCGAGCCGCCTGACCATGGTGGTCGAGAAGAAGGCCGACCTGCGCTACGGCGAGAACCCGCACCAGCTCGGCGCTTTCTACACCGATCCCGCCCACGCGGGCGGCAGCATCAGCGCCGCGCACCAGATCGCCGGCAAGGACCTGTCCTTCAACAACCTGCTCGACCTGGACAGCGCCTGGAGCATCGCCAGTGACTTCAAGACGCCGGCGGTCGCGATCGTCAAGCACGGCAATCCGTGCGGGCTGGCGAGCGTGGTCGACCTGGCCGAGGCCTTCCGCCTGGCGCTGGAGGGCGACAGCGTCTCGGCCTATGGCGGCGTCATCGGCGCCAACCGGATCATCGACGAGTCCACCGCCCGCGCCATCCGGCCAGGCTTCTTCGAGGCCATCGTCGCGCCCGGCTACACCACCGAGGCGCTCGAG
>JAICRD010000023.1 GCA_025937535.1 Chloroflexota bacterium
AGCTCGCCGCCGATTCCCGTCAGCAGGAAGACCGCGATGAACCCGACGAACCAGCGCACCGCCGACCGCACGTCCATGAAGACAAGCGCGCCGAGCGGCGCAAGGATGCCCCACACGCCGACCACGCCCGAGGGGAGGAACCCTCCGGTCACCATCTGCCCCAGCGTTGGTGCCAGGAGGATGTCGAGCAGCTGGACCGCCGCCAGGAACTCGACGTCGTGGGTGCGGGCGAAGACGAGCAGTGATCCGACGGACACCGCGAGATAGAAGAAGGGCAGGATGCCGGCCGGCTGTCCGAAGGCCAGGTACACGATGCCCCACGTCAGCGCGACCGGCATGACGAGGATGGAGGTGAGCACCAGCAGCGACTTGCGCTGCAGGCGCTCGGCGTCGTCCGCGGCATCCGCGCCGATGTGGCTGAGCCGATCTCTGATCTGGCGCGCGGCCGCGGCGGTCATGACGCCACAGGGTACCCGTCGACGACTGCCCCTGGTTGCGTCAGCGCGCCGCGCGCTGCGAACGCTCGACGATGAACGGCTTGACGCGTCGACCGGCGCCCGAGTCCGCGACCAAACTCGAGAAGCGCCGCTCCCGCGTCTGCGCTCGCTTCGCGGACAGCACCCAGTGGGTCGCCGTTCGTCGATAGGACGGCGTCTCTGCCTGCCAATAGCTCCATGCGGCTTCATCCGCCTGAAGACGTCCGAGCCACTCGGGCGGCAGCTCCTGCGCCGGGCGCTCATAGGAGTAGATCGCGTCCTTGCGGCGGTCGCGCTCCTCGAAGGCGCGTCGCCCTGCCGGGTGCAGGCGGCCGGCGGCATCGAGATCGGCCATCTTGGCGATGTTGATCGCGCTCCAGCTCGAGCCCTTGCGTCGCGGAGTGAAGCGCTGCCCGGCGACCTCATCGCTGATGCGCCGTGCCTGTCCGTCGATCCAGCCGAAGCACAGTGCCTCCTCGACGGCCTGCGGATAGGTCATCGAGGTCTTCGGAACGCCCTTCTTGTAGTAGCCGATCCACAGCTCGGTCGCGCGGTCGTGGTTGCGCTCCAGCCAGGCGCGGAAGTCGGTCGCGGTGGGGAAGATGCGGACGTTGGGCAGGTCGTCGTGCGTGCTGCGTGACATGGATGCTGTCGGCGATTTGACGGTGCGAGCTTGATCGGGGCCCGTATGATCGCCCTATCTCACCGGTGTCGTCATGTGGAGCGAGCCCGAATGCCCCTGTACCTCGATGAGCACGAGCATATCCCGAACCTGACCGCGGAGGCGGTGGCGCAAGCTCACGCACGCGATCTCGAGGTCCAGGGTCAGTTCGACGTCAGCTACCTGCGCTACTGGTTCGACGAGGCGACCGGCAAGGTCTTCTGCCTGGTCGATGCACCGAGCGCCGATGTTGCCAACGAGGTGCACCGGCTGGCACACGGCCTCGTCGCCGATCGGTTGATCGAGGTCCGCGAGGGTACCTAGCCCCGGGCGAAGGCGACCGCCTCACCGGCCGGCATTGCGCGTCCGGCCGCGAGCCCGGCGTCGACAGCCTCTCGGCCGATTTCGGCCGCCAGCTCGGCCAGGAAGCGATCGAGCTCGGCCTGTGCGCCCATCGAGAGGGGAGCGCCGGCGCGATCGCGAATTGCGGCGGCTGCGCCGATGAGGCGCGCGGCGCGCTCCGGCTGACGCGTCGCGACGCCCGCCATGCGCTCCAGAGCGCCGGCAGTCCCGAGGCGATCGCCCAGTCGATGGCGAATGTCCAGCGCGGCCTGGTATTGAGACGTCGCCGTCCCGAAGTCGCCCGCCTCGGCCGCCAGGTCGCCGAGGCCGATCAGCATGCGCGCCTCGCCGCGGCCATCCGCGATGCGTCGGTAAACGGCGCGCGCCTCCTCGAAGTGGCGTGCCGCCAGCGAGGGGTCGCCGCGCCGGCGCGCGGCCTGCGCCAACCGGGCGGTGGCCTGGGCGGTGCCCCATTCGTCGCCGAGCGAGCGGAAGATGTCGATGGCGGTGGCGTAGAGCTCGTCCGCCTCGCCGGGCTCGCCGTGCCGAACGAGCAAATCCGCGAGGTTGACACGGCTGAACGCATCGCCGTGCCGGTCGCCGGCCGCCTCCGACATGGCGATCGCCTCGCGGTACAGCGTGGCCGCACGGTCAACGTCGCCCAGCTCGATTGCGATGCTCGCTGCGTTGTTGCATGCCGCCGATATGGCCAGCGGCTCCCCGAGCTCTCGATGGATGAGCAGGCTGGCCTCGTGGAACGCCGCCGCCGACACCTGGTCGCCGCGATGGCTGGCCAGCACGCCGGCACCCGTGAGCGCGTTGGCGCGCCGCAACGAGACCTCGCCACCGGTGCGCGCCAGGGCTCGGTCGAGCCACCCGCTGCCCTCCTCCAGGTGGCCGCGAATCTCCCAGAAACGCCAGAGGCCGGACGCCATGCTCAGCTCGGCACCCGCACCATCCGGGTCCTCGTGCGACCACTGCAGGGCGGCGCGGAGGTTGTCGTCGTCGGCGGAAAGCCGATCCAGCCAGGCCGCCTGCTCCGCGCCGGAGAAGAAGCCCGCGCGGGCGTCGTCGACGAGGCGCGCGAACCAGTCGCGGTGGCGCGCGTATGCCGAGGAAGCCTCGCCCGACTCCATGAGCAGCTCCTGGGCGTAGTCGCGGATCGTCTCGAGCATCCGATAGCGCGCCTCGCTGGTTCCCGGCTCGGACATGAGCAGCGAGCGATCGACCAGGCGCGCGAGCAGATCCAGCATGTCGTCGCGCTCGACGGCGCCGCCGCTGGCAATGCCCTCGGCCGCTTCGAGTGAGAACGAGCCGGCGAATACGGCCAGCCGAGGAACCAGGGCGCGCTCCGCATCGGTCAGGAGCTCGAAGCTCCAGTCCATCGCCGCACGCAGCGTGCGGTGGCGGGGGAGCGCCGTGCGGCTGCCACCGGTCAGCAGCCGGAACCGATGATCGAGTCTGGCCGCGATCTGAGCGGGCGGCAGCGAGCGAACGCGGGCCGCCGCCAGCTCGACGGCCAGCGGGATGCCGTCCAGCCGACGGCAGATCTGGGCGATCGCATCGGCGTTGTCGCCGGTCAGCCGAAAGCTCGGATCAGCTGCCTGGCCGCGCTCCAGGAAGAGCCTGACCGAGTCGCACGCCATGAGTGCCTCGATGTCGGTGCCGTCGCCGGGCAGCGTCATCGACGGGACCGGCATCAGGCCCTCTCCGGCCATGCCGAGCGGCTCGCGGCTGGTGGCCACGATCCGCAGGTCGGTGCACCGGCGCAGCAGCGCGTCGCTGAGCTCCACCATGGCATCGAGGACGTGCTCGCAGTTGTCAAAGATGAGGAGCGCCCGGCGGCCCTCGAGCGCATTGACCAGCGCCACCGTCGCGCCCTCGGGTCCGGGCTTCAGCCGCAGGGTCGATGCGGCGGCGTCGGCAACGAGCGACGCGTCGTCGAGGCTTGAAAGCTCGACGAACCAGACACCGTCCGGGTACTGGTCAACGAGGTGGGCGCCGAGCTCCAGCGCCAACCGCGTCTTCCCAACGCCACCCGGTCCGGTCAGGGTCAGCAGCGACGTCGACGCGACACGCTGTTCCGCATCGGAGATCTCCGCATCCCGGCCGACGAACGTCGAGAGCTGGCGAGGCAGGTTGTTCGGGAGGGTCTCGAGCGATCGCACCGGCGGGAAATCAGTGCCCAGGCCATCGGCGACGACCTGGTACAGACGCACGGCTGCGGCCAGATCCTTGAGCCGATGCTCACCGAGATCGAGGAATGACACCCCTTCGGGAACGCCCGTGCCGATCAACGCCCGCGCGGCGTCCGAGAGCAGGACCTGCCCACCGTGTCCGGCGGAGCAGATCCGCGCGGCCCGATGGACGTCGATGCCGATGTAGCTGCCGGAGGCCGACAGCGGCTCGCCGGTGTGCAGGCCCATCCTGACCTTCACTTCCGCACCATTCGGCCAGGCGTGCGCCGAGAGTCGCCGTTGCGCGTCGATGCAGGCCACCAGCGCTTCTCGCGCCGACGCGAACGACACGAACAGCCCGTCGCCGGCGGCGTCGACCCGCGTGCCGCCGTGGGTGCTGAGCACCTCGTCCATGATCGTGTGGTGGTCCGCCAGCAACGTGGCGTAGGCGTCGCCCAGCTGCTCGAGCAGGCGAGTGGACCCGTCGATGTCGGTGAAGAGGAGGCTGACCGTGCCGGCGCGCGACGGGTTCATGGTCACGTCACCAGCCACCAGCGTCGCGGATGAGCCGACGCAGCACCCGTCCGGCGACCGCACGCCGGTAGTCGGCCGTGGAGCGCACGTCGTCGATCGGGACGATCTCGTCGCTCAGGGCCGCCGCGGCCGCCTCGGCCATGTCGCGGTCGGGACGGCGGCCCTCCATGGCCGCTTCCGCGGCTGGTGCCCGAACGGTGGTGGCGGCGACCGAACCGAGGGCCAGCCGCACGTCGGTCCACGGGTCGCCATCGCGCGCTCGCCACGCGAGCGCCATGACGACCTTGCTGATCGCCTGGGCGCGGCGCGTGCCGACCTTGCGGAATCGCACCTGGCGGTCTGGCACGACGGGGATGCGGATGCGCAGCAGCAGCTCGTCGTCGCGGCGGGCGGTGGTGCGGTAGGACGGCCAGAAGTCGCCGGCCGCCACGACCCGCTCGCCGCTGGATGAGCCCAGGATCATCTCCGCGCCGACCGCCAGGAGGACCGGCAGCGTGTCGCCGGCCGGCGATGCGTTCACCACGTTGCCGCCGATGGTGCCGCGGTTCTGGATCTGCGCGGCACCGATCGTCGCCGCCGCGTCGGCCAGGGCTGGGACGACATCGGCCACCAATGCCGAGTGTCGAAGCTCGGTGTAGGTCGTCAGCGCGCCGATGCTCAGCGTGTCGGCGTCGATGGCGATGCCGCGGAGCTCGTCGAGGCCCCAGATGTCGAGGACGCGCTCGGGGGGCTCGCCGATCTCGCCGGTCATCTGGACCATGAGATCGGTGCCCCCCGCGAGCGGGCGCCATGGCGGGCCGCTTCCATCGGCCAGCAGCTCGTAGGCCGCCATCAGGCGGCTCGGGGACTCCGTTGGTGGCTCGACCGCGTTCGGCATCGGTGTCCGATCAGGTGCGCAGGCCGCGCAGGAAGCGCAGGAGCGCCCAGACGCCGACCACCAGGAGCAGGAGCTGCCCGGGTGTCAGGGCGAGCGTCACGTCGCGGTCTGCGATGGCGGCGCGGAGCGACTCGGGGTGCTCGGTCATGCTCCCCTCCGCCTGGCTGCCAGGGCGATGGCGTCGATGATCTTCGTGTACCCCGTGCAGCGGCACAGGTTGCCGGCGATCGCCTCGCGGATGTTCTCGTCGGTGGCCTCGGCGCCGGAGGCGAGAAAGGCCTCGGCCGCCATCAGCATGCCCGGGGTGCAGATGCCGCACTGCGCGCCACCGGCCTCCAGGAACGCCTGCTGCAGGACGCTCAGGTCGGCTCCGTGTGCCAGGCCTTCGACGGTCGCGACCGACGCGCCGCGCACCTGGCTGACCGGCACCAGGCAGGCGTCCACCACCGCGCCGTCGACCAGGACGCTGCAGGCACCGCACTCGCCCTCGCCGCAGCCCTCCTTGGTGCCGGTCAGCGCGAGGTCCTCGCGCAGCACGTCGAGCAGGCGCCGGCTGCCGGCGGCCTCGACCTCGACCGGAGCGCCGTTGACCGTGAACGCGAAGGTCATCGCGGCTCGCCCGGATCGGTTGGTGCGCGAAATGGCATCTCGTCACCGCCGGCAGGCAGGTCCTCGATCGGGGGCGTGGCCGGCTTCGGCGCGTCCAGCGAGACGCCCGGCGGCGGCAGGTCCGGCGCGCCGGAGAGGGCCGCCAGGATGCGCTCCGGCGTGGCGGGCAGGTCGTGGATCCAGACCCCGACCGCATCATGGATGGCGGCGACCACGGCCGGCGCGCCGACGTCCATCGGCAGCTCGCCGATGCCCTTCGCGCCGTGCGGCGATCCCGAGTACGGCTTCTCGACCAGGATCGATCGGATCCGCGGCGCGTCGAGCGAGGTCGGGATGACGTACGTCGCCAGGCGATCGTTGAGGTAGCGCCCGTCGACGAGCTTCATCTCCTCGATGGTGGCGTAGCCGATCGCCTGCAGCGTGCCGCCCTCGATCTGGCCCTCGGCGAGGACCGGGTGGATGGCGCGGCCGACGTCATCGGCGCTGACGCAATCGCGCACGGTCACCTCGCCGGTGTCGAGGTCGACGTCGACCTTCGCGACCGCGCATGCCCAGCCGAAGGCAGGATAGGCGTCACCGCGATACGTCTTGTCGTCGAAGGGCTCGCCGGGGTAGGGGACGAAGCGCTCGTCGATGCGCATCGGTCCGGCCTCTCGGTATGACGCGGCGAACGGCCGGCCGGTCGTCTCCTCGACGCGCGCCCGGAGCTTTTCGGCGGCCCGGATGAGCAGCCCGCCGACGACCATGGCGGTGCGCGAGGCCACCGTCGGGCCGGAGTCCGGAACGATCGACGTGTCCTGCGGCGCGATCTCGACCTCGTCGTACTCCACGCCCAGCGCGTCGGCCACGAGCTGCGGAAAGATCGTCTTCGTGCCCTGGCCCATCTCGGTCGACGCGGTCAGGATCCGGATGCGTCCGTCGTCGGTCAGCTCCAGCGACGCGACGGAGGCGAGCTGCACCTCGCCGGAGCCGGTGAAGCCGGCGCCGTGCCACGCGAGCGCCAGGCCGATGCCGGTGGCAACGCGGGCGCCATCGGTCCTGCTCTCGCGCATGGCGCGCGTCTGGGCATGCGTTCGATCGAAGGCCGATGCCTGCGCCGCCGCCTCCAGCACCTCGATGCCGGCCACCGACTCGCGCAGGACCTGCCCGGTCGGCGTGACGTCTCCCTCGCGATAGACCCAGCGGCGACGCAGGTCGAGCGGCGACGCGTCCAGCGCCTCCGCGATGCGATTGACCTGCATCTCCGCGGCGAACTCGGTCTGCGGCGCCCCGAACCCACGGAACGCGCCGTTCGGTGGCGTGTTGGTGGCCATCGCCCGGCCGGTGATGCGCACGTTTGGGCACCGATAGGGTCCACCGGCGTGCAGCGTCCCGCGGCTCAGCACGACGGGGGTGAGCGTGCAGTACGCCCCACCGTCCATGATCACCTCGATCTCCTGCGCGATCAGTTCGCCGGTGTCGCTCACGCCGCTTCGATAGCGGATGACGGCGGGGTGTCGCTTGGTCGTGGCGCTGATGTCCTCGTGGCGGTCGTAGATCATCCGGACCGGCTTGTGGCACTTCAGCGCCAGCAGGGCCGCGTGCAGCGCGATGACCGACGGGTACTCCTCCTTGCCGCCGAAGCCGCCACCGGTCTCGGCCTGGACCACGACGGCCAGCTCGTCGCCCATGTTCAGGGCCCGTTTCATCGCCTTGTGGATGTAGTAGGGGCACTGGAGCGAGCCGTGGACCGTGATCCCGCCGTCCTCGCGCGGAACGGCGATCATGGCCTGGTTCTCGATGTACAGCTGCTCCTGGTGGCCGACCCGGTAGGTGCCCTCGATCACGAGCGCCGCGGTCTTCATCGCCTCCGCGGCATCTCCGGACTCGACGGTGTAGTGGGCGAACTCGACGTCGGACTTCAGCGGGTCGAACACGGCCGGCAGCCGTTCGGTGCGCAGGGAGATGTGCCGCTTCGCCTCCGCCAGCGTCGCCCGGTCCGGAGCCGCGATCAGGGCGCACGCCTCCGCCTGGTGGCGGATCTCGCCGCCGACCGGCACCAGCACGGGCTGGTCATCGTCGATCAGGCTGACCACGTTGGCGCCGGGAATGTCGTCGGCCGTGACGACGACGACCCGCTTCCAGTCGAAATCGTCGTCGAGCTCCAGGCCGATGAAGCGAGCGTGCGGCTCCGTCGAGCGGATCGTGCCCCCGAACCAGGCGCCCGGGAAGACGAGGTCGTCGGCGTACTTGGCCGCGCCGGTGAGCTTGGCCGGACCCTCGCGCCGCAGCGGGGCCGCCGCTCGAGCCCGTCCGACCGACGGCGCGTCGGCGGGGATGACGAGGGGTGATGTATCCGGCACCACCACGCCGGGCGAAAGGGTGCGAACGGAATGGCTCGAGAGCTCCACCGGTGCATCCTAGCGCTCCCGGCGGCGCCCTTGACCAACTGCGTACCCTGCAAAGGTTGTAAACCACCGAGCTGGAGCCCATCGGACCATGGAGTGGCTTGGCACGCTCTTTCTCTACCTGCACATCAGCGGTGTGCTCGTCGCCTTCGGGCCGACCATCGCCTTTCCGTTTCTGGCCGCACGGGCCGCGAAGGAGCCGATGCACGGCAACTTCACGCTCCGGGCGACGGAGTGGCTGACCGAGAAGGTCGTCGAGCCGGGTGCGATCTTCGTGTTCCTGATGGGCGTCGGCCTGATCCTCACGAAGGGCTACAGCCTGGTCGACGACCTCTGGCTCACGATCGCGATCGTCCTGTTCCTGATCGCCTTCGGCATTGCGAACCTCATCCAGCTGCCGACCGTCCGCAAGATGGTGGCGCTGACCTCGCAGCCGGCCCCGGTCGTCGTTGACGCAGCGCAGCGGGGCGATGAGCCGGCGATGGCCGGACCAGGCACGCCGGCCGCGGCCGGTGCCGGCCCGGCTGGACCACCGCCCGAGTTCGTGGCGCTCGCAGGCACAGCCCAACGGTTCGGCATGATCACGACCGTCTTGCTGTTCACGATCATCGCGCTGATGGTGGTCAAGCCGTTCTAGCGGCTTGGTGCGGGCGCAGCACCCTTCCGGGTCGCGCGCCGGTGTGGCCGTCGGGGTTGACCACGACCTCGCCGGCCACGATGACCCATTCGACACCGTCGGGATACCGGCGCGGCTCCTCGTAGGTCGCGTTCGAGCGCACCCGATCGGGATCGAGGATCACCAGGTCGGCTGCGAACCCGTCGCGGACGGCGCCACGATCGGTGAGGCCCAGCCGTGCGGCGGGCGCGGAGGTCATGGAGCGGATCGCCTCCTCGAGGGAGAGCACCGCCTCCTCTCGCACGAACTGGCCGAGCACGCGCGGGTAAGAGCCGTACGTCCGCGGTGATGGCTTCTCGCCGATGAAGGTCGAGTCGGTGCCGATCATCCCGACCGGGTGGCGAATGAAGTCGCGCAGCGTCTCGGTCCACGGGCCCGGCGTCACCTGGTTCACGCGCAGGTCCTCGGCCAGCAGGAGGTCGCACAGGACGTCGACGGGGTCGTCGCCGCGGTCGGCGATCACCTCGCCGAGCGTGTGGCCCTCCCAGCCGATGAGCTCCGGACGGGTGAACGCACCGAGACGGACGTCATCCCAGGCGCGCCCGCCGGCGAAGAGGACGCCACGTTCGCGCAGCTCCTCGCGAATGCGCTCACGGGCCGATGGATCGGCCAGGCGCTCCTTGGTGCGCACCGGTCCACCCGACTGCGCCCACGGCGGGATCATGATCAGCAGGCGCGTGCTTGCCCACTCGTACGGGTACGTGTCGAAGGTCACGTCGAGGCCCCCGGCGCGAGCGTCGTCGACCAGCGCCAGCATCGGTCCGGGACCTCCGGGGAAGGTCTGGCGGTGGTAGAAGTGGGTGATGTGCGCCGGCCCGCCGCCGCGCCGCCCGATCTCGATCGCCTCGCGGAACGGGTCGAGGTAGCGGTCGCCGAGCGGGTAGCGGACGTGGGTGTGGTAGAAGCCGCCGTGCTTCGCAGCCTCGTTGGTGAGCTCTGCCAGCTCATCGGTGCTGGCGTACGCACCGGGCGGGTAGTCCAACCCGGACGAGAGACCGATGGCGCCCTGCTCCATCGCCTCACGCAGCATGGATCGCATGTTCGTGACCTGGGCGCCGCCGGCCTCGACCTCCTCCCAGCCGATGGCGGCGATGCGCAGCGCGCTGTTGCCCACGAGGTAGGCGAGGTTGACCGATGGCCGCAGGCCGTCCAGGCGGTCGAGGTAGCTCTCCACCGTCGACCAGTCGTACGGCGCCGCCTGCGGAGGTGCGCCGTCGAGGCCGGCGTTCATGTGCACCAGCGCCTCGAGGTCGGAGGGATCGGGGAGGGGTGCGTAGCTGAGGCCGTCGACGCCGATGACCTCGGTCGTGACGCCCTGGCGGACCTTCGGCTCGTGCAGCGGGTGCGCGAAGATCATCAGCCCCGAATGGCTGTGCAGGTCGATGAACCCGGGAGCGACGACCATTCCGGCCGCGTCGATGCGACGGCCCGCGGAGAGCTCGTCGGTCTCACCGCGAAGCACCGCCAGCCGGCCGCTGCGGATCCCGATCGCCGCGCGGAACGCCGCGTCGCCGGAGCCGTCGACGACCGTGCCGTTCTCGATCAGGAGATCGAAGGCCGCGTCACGCATCCGGGCCGGACCACGACTGGAGCTCGACGAGATTGCCCTCTGGATCGGTGACGTAGACCCAGGTCACTCGGCGGCCGTCCGCGGTCTGGGTGGTCACGACCTCTCCCAGCTGCCCGCCGTCGGCCGCGAGGACGGCCTCGCGGGCCTGGGCCACGTCGTCGACGGCGAAGGCGACGTGGCCCCATCCCTCACGGTTCGCTGCCGGGGCGCCGGCGCGCGCGGTGTTCGTGCCGTACGTGTAGATCTCGATCGTCGGCCCGCCTTCGCCATGGCCGGGGAGGCGCAGGTGGGCACCTCGCAGCGACGCGCCTGGCACCGACGTCCCGCGTGCCAGCACGTCGCCGGCGTAGTCGCGCTCCGGCGGCACGAGTTCGCATCCGAACACCTCCGCGTAGAATTTCGCAAGACGACGCCAGTCGCGGGCGATGACGTTGACGTGCCCGAACCGGGCACCGTGGGCGGTCGGGTCCTTCATCGGCCGATGCTACGCCCGGATCGGTCCAGAATGCGTGCATGAGCATCGCCGCCGTCATCCTGGCCGCCGGCGCCGCGACGCGGTTCGGCTCGGCAAAGGTGGCCGCACGCATCGGTTCACGCTCGCTGGTCGAGGTCGTGGCCGACACGGCCACAGCGGCCGGCATGTCGCCCGTGCTCGTCGTCGCGCCGTCGTCGCTCGCCCTTCCAGGCTCGGTGGAGGCCGTGCGCAACGATGCTCCGGAACGCGGAATGAGCCGATCCCTGCGGCTCGGCATTGCGGCAGTCCCGCCCGACGCCGAAGCGGCGGTCGTCCTCCTCGCCGACGAACCGAGCGTCGACGTGGCCCATCTCCGTGCGTTGGATGGCTGGCGCGGCGCGACGCCGATCGTGGCCACCCTCGCGGACGGCGTGCTCGGCCCGCCGATTCTCCTCGAGCGGGAAGCGTTCGCGTTGGTGGATGGGCTGACCGGAGACGCGGGCCTGCGCGAGGTCCTGCGGAGCGACCCGACCCAGGTGACCGCTGTCGACCACGATCCGCTGCCCGACGTCGACACGCCAGACGACCTCGACGCGATCACGGAACCCTGTCAGGGCTGCGGCGCGCGGTTTCTGCCGCAGGTTCCCGACGAGACGCACCCGTACATCGGGGCATCTCCAGCCTGCTGGGCCTCCTTCGGCGAGGTGCTGGCACGCGAGTTCGAGAACGTCACATTCGGACGCGTGCACCGGCACACGGTCGACGTGTACTCCGTCCAGCACCCCGGAATCGACGATCGTCGCCAGCGGCAATCAGTGGCGCTCCACCTCATCGGCATCTGCCACTGGCTGGAGCATGACCTCGGGATGGAGCGGCTGAACTCGATCACCCGGCGCCTGGCAAGCTCCGATCGCGGTTGGCCATGGCTCGACCCACCGGTCGCCTATCCGATGACCGTCGTCGACGTGCTCCAGGCGCGGGACGGTCCGGAGCACGTCCGCCTCGTCCGCGAGTGGGCCGAGACCACGTGGGGAGCGTGGTCCGCACATCATGACCAGGTTCGCGCGTGGGCGCGAGAGGCGCTGGAGGCGGAGCGGTGACCGCTAGAATCGCTCACATGTTCGATTCGAGCGCGGAGGCGGACCGATGACGATCGAGCGCATCACCAGCGCCGACGTGGCCGATGAGGAGCTCGCCCTCGAGTCGACCGTCCGCCCCAGGCGGCTCGACGAGTTCGCCGGCCAGGATCGCGTCAAGGAGAACCTCGGCATCCTGATCGACGCCGCGCAGCACCGCTCGGAGCCGGTCGACCACGTCCTCCTCTACGGTCCGCCGGGCCTCGGCAAGACGACGCTGGCGAACATCGTCGCCGCCGAGATGGGCGCGCAGATCCGCACGACCTCCGGACCGGCGATCGAGCGGGCCGGTGATCTGGCCGCCGTGCTCACCAGCCTCGGCAAGGGCGACGTCCTGTTCATCGACGAGATCCATCGGCTCAGCCATGCGGTGGAGGAGATCCTCTATCCGGCCATGGAGGACTTCGCGCTCGACGTGGTGCTCGGCAAGGGTCCCGGCGCACGGACGGTGCGGCTCCAGATCGAGCACGTGACGGTCATCGGCGCCACGACCCGCGTCGGAGCCATCACGGGTCCCCTCCGGGACCGGTTCGGCGCGACGTATCGGCTCGACTACTACACCGATGCGGAGCTCGAGCGCATCCTGCGTCGCTCCGCCGAGATCCTGGGCGTCTCGTTGACCGATGAGGCCGCCGTGCTCGTCGCACGGCGCTCGCGCGGGACGCCGCGCATCGCGAACCGCCTGCTGAAGCGGGTGCGCGACTACGCCCAGGTCCGCGGCGAGACCGAGGGAGCGGTTACCGAAGCCTCTGCCGCCGATGCGCTCGCCCTGCTCGAGATCGACGAGCGCGGCCTCGACGCCATGGATCGCCAGCTGCTGCGCGCCATCGCCGAACACCACGGTGGGGGACCGGTCGGCCTGGCGACGATGGCGGCCACCGTGTCGGAGCCGATCGAGACCATCGAGGACGTCGTGGAGCCGTACCTCATGCAGATCGGCCTGCTGGCCCGAACGCCACGCGGCCGGCAGCTCACTGCCGGAGGATGGGAGCACCTCGGCCTCGCCCCGCCGGCGGGACCGGCGGCGGCATCGGTCCAGCAACCTGGCCTCTTCGACGCCTGAGCGATGAGCCCGGAGCTCGGCAGGATCCTGCTCGTCATCGGCATCGTGCTGGTCGTGGTCGGCGGGCTGGCGGCGCTCGGCGTCCGGCTGCCCTTCGGCCGGCTGCCGGGCGACATCGCGATCGAGGGTGAGCGTGGCGGCTTCTACTTCCCGATCGTGACCATGATCATTGTCAGCGTCGTGCTGACCGTTCTCGTCAACCTCTTCTTCCGCCGCTGACTGCCGGCATGCCTGATACCGTGCAGAAACGGCACTCGTCGCGCCGTTGCCCGGAGTAGGCTGACCGGCGGCACCGGTGCCCGCTTGGTGTCGGGATCACGCGTGCCTGGAGCGGAGGGTGACCCGAGTGGAGGTTGAGGCAACCGAGGTACCGCGTAGCGACGCAACCGCGCCGCGCGCCAGCGGAGGTGGGTTGGACACCTACTTCAAGTTGAGCGAGCGGGGGACGACCGTCGGGACGGAGGTGAAGGCCGGCATCACCACGTTCCTGGTCATGGCCTACATCATCTTTCTCAACCCGCTGATCCTGTCGAACATGTTCCCCGAGGGGTCGGCGGAGCGAGCCGCATTCATTCCAGCCGCAGCGGCGGCAACGGCCCTGCTGGCCGGGATCCTGACCATCGCCATGGGGCTGGTGTCGAACTACCCGATCGCGCTGGCGGCCGGCCTCGGCATCAACGGCATCGTGGCCTTCACGCTCGTCCTCGGGCTCGGCCTGACGCCGGCCGGTGCGATGGGCGTCATCGTGCTCGAGGGTCTCGTCGTCCTGGTGCTCGTCCTGGTGGGCCTGCGCGAGGCGATCATGAACGCCGTGCCGCTCGCGCTGAAGCGCGCGATCGGCGTCGGGATCGGCCTGTTCATCCTGTTCATCGGCTTCAGCGACGCCGGCCTCATCGTGGCCGGTGCCGGCACGCCGGTCGCCTTCGTCTTCCCGAACAGCGCGCTCGCCTGGCTGTCGCTGCTTGGCCTCGGGATCACGATCACGCTGTTCGTGCTCAGGGTCCAGGCGGCGCTGCTGATCAGCATCCTGGTGATGTCGATCATCAGCTTCCTGGTCGGCTTCACGACGTTCCCGTCGGACGCGAGCTTCGTGCCCGACTTCTCGACGATCGGGCAGTTCGACGTCGGCAACGTCTGGTCGCTCGGCGCGCTGGCGGCGGTCCTGACGATCTTCGCGATCATGCTGACCGACTTCTTCGACACGATGGGAACCGCGACCGCCATCACGGAGCAGGCCGGGCTCACGACCGAGGACGGCAAGGTGCCCGACATCGGCCGCGTGCTGCTCGTCGACTCCGTCGCAGCCGCGGCCGGTGGCGCCGCGGGCATCAGCTCGAACACGAGCTACATCGAGAGCGCCGCGGGCGTCGCAGAGGGCGGCCGCACGGGGCTCACGGCCGTCGTGACGGGCGTCCTGTTCCTCGTCGCCGTCCTGGTCACACCACTGGCCAGCATGGTGCCGTTCGCCGCCACGGCGCCGGTCCTGATCGTCGTCGGCTACCTGATGGCCACGCTGATCAAGGACATCGACTTCGCCGATGTCGAGGAGGGCTTCCCGGCACTGCTGGGCATCATCCTCATGCCGATCACGTTCAGCATCACGGTCGGCATCGGCGCCGCGTTCGTGACCTGGGTGCTGATCAAGGCGGTCCGTGGCAAGTTCGCCGAGATCCATCCCCTGATGTGGGTCGTGGGCATCGCCTTCCTGGTGTACTTCGCGCAGGACTGGATCAACTCCATCATCTGAGCGGAACTCCTGGACCGATTGCGCCCGGCCGGGTCACCCGACCGGGCGCTACGCTTTCTGCGTGATATCGCGACGCCTGCGGGTCGACGACTTCGACTACGACCTGCCCGAATCGGCGATCGCCCAGACGCCGGCGGAACCGCGCGACTCCTCACGCCTGCTCGTCCTGGAGCGCGCGACCGGGGCGGTGGAGCATGCCCGATTCCGTGACATCGGCCGCTGGCTCGACGCGGGCGATCTGCTCGTCGTAAACGACTCGCGCGTCATCTCGGCCAGGCTACGCGGGAGGCGGGCAGGAGGTGGCGCCGCGGAGATCCTCGTGCTCCGACCGGTCGACGACGCCTCAGCCGCCTGGGAGGCGCTCGTGCGGCCGTCGCGCCGCCTGGCGGCCGGAGCGACCGTCGTCCTGGCGAGCGGCGACCGGGTCGAGGTGGGGGAGCGCCTCGGCGACGGCACGCGCGCCGTCCGCTTCGACGGCGACCCGCACGAGGTCATGGCGCGCGCGGGCGAGATGCCGCTGCCGCCCTACATCCGGGACCGATCCTCGCCGGCCGAGCGATACCAGACCGTCTATGCCAGGCCGCCCGGCTCCGCGGCCGCCCCCACGGCCGGGCTCCACTTCACCGCCGACCTGCTTGGCTCGCTCGAGGCGCAGGGCGTCCGACGGGCGCCGGTCACGCTCCACGTCGGGCTCGACACCTTCCGGCCGCTCGAGGGCGAGTACATCGACGAGCATCACATCCACCGCGAGTGGTACGAGATTCCACCGGCCACGCGGTCGGCAATCGGCGAGGCGCGCCGGGTCGTCGCCGTCGGCACCACGGCGGTGCGCGTCCTGGAGACCGCGGCGCGCGACAACGCCGCCTCGGGCTGGAGCGACCTCTACATCACGCCGCCGTATCGGTTCGCCACCGTCGGCGGCCTGGTCACGAACTTCCACCTGCCGCGCAGCTCGCTGCTGCTGCTGGTGACCGCCTTCGTGCAGGACGGCATGCCCGAAGCCGATCCGTTCGTGGCCCGTGATCGACTGCTGCATGCCTATCGCGTCGCGTTGGACGCGGGTTATCGGTTCTTCAGTTTCGGCGACGCGATGCTGATCGTCTGACGCTCAGTCCTGGTCGTCGGAGCGGGTCGGGATGGCCGCGCGCTCCTCCTCCGGGAGCTCGATCACCTCTTCGCCGTCGCCGACACGGACGGCCATCGGCGTCGTGGATGCCGCAGGGCCGCCGGTGCCCTGGCCATTCGAGCCCTCGGTGTCCCCATCGCCGGCGGGAGCGTCGGAGGGCTTGCCAGCCTCTGCCGGTGCGTCGTCGCCGGTCGGCTCATCGGCTGCCGGCAGCGGCCGCGGGCCGCCCGGATGGACGCCGGGAACGTCGGACGAGACCCTGCCGGCGGGAACCCCGAACGGTTCCGCCATCACCGCGCACACGCGCGCCAGGTCGCAGAGAGCCTGGCCGAGGTCCGGCGACTCCGTGGCTGCTTCGAAGTGGGGGTGATGGAGACGGAACGACCATCGCGTTCGGTGCTCTCGCGCCCAGAGGCGGAAGGTATCGGCGCGAAGCTCGACGCCGCGGAGGACCTGCCACGGGTACATGAGCATCGCCAGCCGATATCGCGCTGACGAGCCGAACGGAGCGTAGCGGTGGTCGAGCAGGCCCACCTCGGTCGCCACCATGACGCGTCGCTCGTCACCCTCCTGGCCGGCCTCGAGGGCGTACACGGCCAGGTCCTCGACGCCCAGGCTCTGGAGCTCAAGCGCGATCCATTCCTTGACCTCGTCGTTCAGGAACGGCATGCGCGGCCATTCGGTCAATCGCACCCGACGGTCACCTCTCCGTTGTGCAACGTAGCGTATCCCCTGCGCCTATCCTCTGGAGCGGTGTCTGCGCCCGCCCCGATAGCCTATTCCTTCGAGCCAACCGGCGTCGGCCATGCCCGCCGTGGCCGAATCATGACGCCTCACGGCCGGATCGACACCCCCCAGTTCATGCCGGTCGGCACGCAGGCCACCGTCAAGGCCCTGACGCCGGGCGATCTCCAGGCGGCCGGCGCCCAGATGATCCTCGGGAATACCTACCATCTCAACCTGCGACCGACGTCCGAGCGAATCGCGCGTTTGGGCGGGCTGCACCGGTTCATGGGCTGGGATGGACCGATCCTGACCGATTCGGGCGGCTTCCAGGTCTTCTCACTGGCCGATCTGCGGCGCGTCGACGACGACGGCGTCACCTTCAGCTCGCACGTGGATGGCTCGACGCACCGCCTCACCCCCGCCGACCTGCGCGCGGCCGGGACCCAGATCATCCTCGGCAACACGTACCACCTCTCCCTGCGTCCGGGGCACGAGCGGA
>JAICRD010000006.1 GCA_025937535.1 Chloroflexota bacterium
ACGCCCTCGAACCGGGTCTCGTGCTGCTCCTCCTCGTCGACCACCATCTCGTCGGGTCCGCGCCGGTACACGAGGGGGGAGGTCTTGGCGCCCAGCCGCAGGGCCGGCCGCGACGAGTCCATGGCGGTGTAGCCGCCGCCGATGATGACGACGTGCTCGCCGACCCACTGCGGCTGCCCCAGGTTGGCGCGCTTGAGGAAGTCGACGCCGTAGATGACGCCCTCGAGCTCCTCGCCCGGAACGTTCATGGCGACCGGGTACATGCAGCCGGTGGCGACGAGCACCGCGTCGTGCCGCTCGCGCAGCTGCTCGAGCGTGATGTCACGCCCGATCTCGACGTTGTAGTGGAACTGCACGCCGTGCTTGGCGACCCAGTTCACGTCCAGCTCGATGACGTCGCGCGGGAGGCGGAAGGCCGGGACGCCGATGAGCGTCGTGCCGCCGCCCGAGGGCAGCGCCTCGTAGATGTGGACCTCGTGGCCCCAGCTGCCGAGCTCCTTGGCGGCCGCCAGCCCGGCAGGGCCGGCACCGATGACGGCCACGCTGCGCCCGGTCGGCGCCTGCACCACGACGTTGTCGGGCATGTTGTTGCCGTAGTGCCAGTCGACCAGGAAGCGCTTCATGGCGCGGATCGCGAGCGGCTTGTCGATGTCGCCGCGGCGGCAGGCCTTCTCGCACGGCGCGCTGCACACGTAGCCGCAGATGGCGGCCACCGGGTTCGGGTCGCGGGCGAGGATGTAGCCCTCCTCGAAGCGCCCTTCGGCGGCCAGCATCAGGTAGCCCCGGCAATTGGTGTTGACCGGGCAGCCTTCCTGGCACTCGATGTTGCACTGAAGCCAGTCGACACCGACCTCGGCCGTCTGGAACCTCAGGGGAATCGCGGTATCTGAGATCACTGCGTCGTGGTCGCTCTCCGGGCGGCGTTAGACCATGGGGCAACTGAAGGAGCGGCGAGACCGATGCTACCCGTTCCGTCTCGCGCCGCGCAAGGCGCGCGTCGTTGCGCCGTCATTGGCTGAAGTGGGCGGCCATCACCTGGCGGACGAGCGGGGCCGCATCCGTGCCGCCGGTGCCGAGCGCGATGTACGGCAGGATGGTCGCCACCGCGATCGTCGGATCGTCGGCAGGAGCGTAGGCCGGGAACCAGGCGTGCGGGTCCGGTGTGCCGGTCTCGGCCGTTCCGGACTTGCCGGCAACCGGGATCCCAAACCCGGAGAAGGCGGCGGTGCCCGTCCCGTACGGCAGCGTCGTGACGGCCTGCAGCGTATCGGTCACGAAGGCGAGAGCGGCGGCATCGACCGGGATCTGGTGGGCGACGGTCGGCTCGACGCCGGCGACGAGCGTTCCGTCCGGCAGCGTGGCGCTCGTCACGATCCGTGGCTGCCACAGCGTCCCGCCGTTGCCGATGGCGGCATAGGCGTTCGCAAGCTGGAGCGGCGTGAGGAGCAGCGCGCCCTGGCCGATTGCCAGCTGCACCTGCTCGAAGCCGGAGTACCCACCGCGACCGTTGGCCGCGAGCCACGCGTCGTCCGGCACGATGCCGATCTCCTCCACCAGGTACCCGATGCCGGTCGCCGCGCCGAAGCCGAAGTCCTTGAGCAGATCGGTCAGTGCCGTCTCATCGGTCTGATAGACCTCGAGCGCGAGCGGCATGTAGGTGGTGTTGCAGCTGAATGCCATGGATTCGGCCAGGCCCACCTGCCCGGGCAGCGAGTGGTCCATGTAGTTGCGGAAGGTGAAGTCGCCGTACTGCCACGTCGGCGGGCATGGTCGCGTGCTGGCCGGGCTGGCAACGCCGGTCTGGAGGGCGGCGACGAGCGTGAATGGCTTGAACGACGAGCCCGCCGGATAGGCGCCGAGCACCGCCTTGTTGAAGATCTGGCCCGTCCCGGCCGGAGTGAGCGGCTCTCCGGCCAGGGTGGTGCCGATGGTCAGGGAGTTCGGATTGAACGCCGGCTGGCTTGCGAGCGCCCAGACGTCGCCGGAACGCGGGTCGACGACCGCCGTCGCGCCCTCCGCGTGCGAGGCGAGGGCCTGCTGCGCGGCGAGCTGAACGTTCGGGCGGATCGTGATCGCCACGTCCCCCCCGGGCACCATCTCGGTCTGGTAGAGGACCGACTCGGTGCCATCTCCGCCGACCGCGACCAGGCTCCAGCCGGGCGTCCCGCGAAGCAGCGCCTCCGCGCCGGACTCCAGTCCCGAGCGCCCGACCACGTCGCCGGCTCGGTACCCATCGGCGGCGAGCGTCTCGAGGTCCTCTGCCGTCACCTCGCTGACGTAGCCGATGACCTGGCCCGCCAGGGCCTCCTGCGGATACACGCGCGCGCCATCGTCGCGCGTCTCTGCCCACACCACGCCGCCGTCGCCGATGATCCGGCCGCGCGTCCCCAGCTCTCGGTCGAGCCGCAGCGTCCCGTCCGGCCCGAGCTCGGGGAAGAGCACCTCGGGGCTCCAGCGCAGGAGCCAGCCGTCGGCGCCCTGGACGTATGTCAGCTCGCGCTCGAGCGAGAGGTCGCCGAAGCGCTCGGAGTCGACGTCGACCGAGACCGGGATCGCCAGCCCCGGCACGGGGCCCTGGAGCGGGGCGGCGGGGTCGATCGATGGCGCGGCGGGGGCCGTCGGTTCGGGCTCGGCGCTGGCCGAAGGGTCGGGCGTGGGCACCGGCGTGGCGGTCGGTGCGGGGAACTGGCTCGAGCGCGGCTCCGGCGCCAAAGCCACGAGGGTGGGGGCGCCCGCGGTCGCCGCAAGGCCATGGACCTGGGCCATCTCCGCGAAGGCGGCGTGCAGCTCCGCGAACTGGTCGGCGGAGTAGTCATCACGGATCGCCGGGTCGAGCTCCGCGTACATGGCGGCGTAGTCGCCGGCGGCCCACGCATCCAGATAGCGCGAGGCGAGCTCGACGGCGGCAGTCGGCGCCGCCTGCGGGAAGGTGGTCGGAACCGGGGTGGGATCTGGAGCCGAATCAGCGCTGCAGGCGGCGAGGGCGAGGAGCGGGAGGGCCAGCAGCAGTGGTCGCCCGCTCATCGCGCCAGTGTCACCCGGCGAAAGCCCTCGGCGGCCCGATATCCGGTGCGATCGCCGAGCTCCTCGCTGCGACGCCGGACCCAGCGCGCGATGTCGTCGAAGGCCCGGAACTGGCTGGCGTGATGCCCAAGCGCCGCCACCTTGCGCTCGAGCGTCTCACCGATGTCGACGATCTGGTTTGCCTCGTTCGTGCTCCACAGGTAGAGCTCCGCGACCTTCCATGCCTCGAGGCCGGCGGCCAGGTGCTCGGGAAAGTTGAGCGGGTCGCGAGCCGTCGGAAAGACGGCATCCACGGTCGACTGTCCGACGGCGCGGTGGTCGGGATGGTTGACCCACTCGTTGTTGACGAACAGGACCGTCGGATCGTGGGTCATGACGACTTCGGGTTGCCAGGCGCGCACGGCCCTCGTGATGCGCTCGCGGAGCTCGAGCGATGCCTGCACCTGTCCGTCCGGCTCGTCCAGGAAGTCGACGCCGTCGACGCCGATCTCCGCGGCGGCCGCCCGCTGCTCACGCTCGCGCAGTTCGACGAGCGCGGCGACGTCGGCCCGGGGATCGTCGCTTCCCTTGTCCCCGCGCGTCGCCACCAGGTACCGAACGCTCGCTCCCTCGCCCACCCAGCGAGCGATCGTGCCCGCTGCTCCAAACTCGATGTCGTCGGGATGGGCCGCCACGACGAGCACGCGTCGTGGGGTGGGCAGCTTGTCGTCAGGCATGAACCGGCTCGATGCTAGCAGTCGCATCGAGCGAGACGGTGCTGGCACCGGTGGGGTCAAGCAGCTCCGCGGTGCGCGGATGGCAGGTGAAGAAGAGCACCTGGTGGCGTTCGGCCAGGGCGTGGAGCGCATCGGCCGCGCGATCGGCCCGATCGGGATCGAAGTTGACCAGGATGTCGTCCATGACCACGGGGAGCGGCTCGGCGTGACGGGCGAATTCCTCGATCAGGCCGAAGCGCAGGGCGAGATACAGCTGCTCGGCGGTGCCGCGCGAGAGCTCCTCGGTGGCCTTCGCCCCGCCGCCGTCGCTCTCGATCCGGACTGTCGCTTCACCCGGCGCGGTGATGATGCGGCTGTAGCGCCCGCCGGTGATGCGCTCGAAGTGCGATTCGGCGGCGCGCACGACGTCCGGTTGGCGCTCTCGCTCGTAGCGAGCGCGGGTCTCCTCCAACAGCCGCAGTGTCAGCGCCTTCACCGCCCACTCGCGGGCCATGGCCGATGCGCGCCCCTCGAGCACCGCGAGCTCCTGGCGCTTCATGCCGATCTCCTCGGCGGCCTCGAGCTGCCTGATGCGATCCTCGAGGGCGCCCATGCGCGTCAGCGTGCCGCGCTCCTCTGCCTCGACCCTGCTCAGCTCATCGGCCGCGTCGGCGCGCGCCGCCTCCAGCGCGGCGGGATCCGCGCCGGCACTCTCCTCGAGGAGCGCCGGGATCGCGTCCAGGCTGCCGGCGATGCCGGCGAGCCGCTCTCGAACCTCGCGGGCGCGACCGCGCAGCTCGGCTCGGACGGTCGCTTCCGTCGCACGGCGGCGCAGCGCATCCGCGTCCGTGCAGCCGAGCGCATCGAGGTGTGCCGACACCGCCGCCTCGCGCTCCGCGACCTCGATCGCCAGCGGCTCACGCCGAGTCGTCAGCTCCGCGATGGTGGCGTCGAGCTCCGCGGCTCGTCTCTGCGCGGCTCGCGCCCCGTCCAGGCGTGATCCGACGCCGGCGAGCAGCGCGTGGCGGCGCGGACCGTCGGCACTGGGCTCGATGCCCAGGCCGCTCAGCAGCCCGTCGGCACGCTGCGCGAAGGTGGCGTCCGCCGCGTCGAGCTGGGCGATCTCCGCGGCTAGCCGGTCGCGGTCGGATGCGGCGCGGCGCGCCATACCCGCGGCCGCCATCACCTGTCGCGCCGCGTCGGGCGACGTGCCGGCGTCGAGGCCGTGCGACACCAGCCATGCGTCCCACTCCGACTGGGCGGCGTCTGCGGCGTCGGCAGCGGCAGCCGCCTCGATCGAACGCTGGTCGACCTCCGCGCGACGGGCCGCCAGCGTCGATCGCCACTCGTCCGCCATCGAACGGCGCGCGCGCTCGGTGGCCACCGCATCGGTCACGCGGCGGACGTCGTCATCGGTCGCATCCGGGGCCAGGCTCGACGAGGCAAGCAGCCGCCGGCGTTCGGCGTCAAGCTGCGCGAGGTCGACGCCCTTGCCGAGCGCGGGCCCGCGGCGATCGGTCGTTACCAGCACCGCCACGGCGATCGCCGCGAGGGCGATGCCGGCAAGCAGGCCGAGCAGCGTCGCGCCGGCGAAGGTGCCGATCAGCGCGCCGGCGGCGGCGACGAGGAGCGCGAGGACGGTCAACCCGGCGGTGCCCAACCGGAGACCGGCACGGTCGCCGCGCTGTGCGAGCGCCTCGGCAGTCGCGCGCTGAATGCGAAGCGCCTCGAGTGCTCGGAGGGCGCCGGCGCGGGTCTCGATCGCCGCGTCATCGAGCATCTCATCCGCTGCACCCTCGCGCTCGCGTCGCTCGAGCTCATCGGCGGCAGCTCGATGCCTGGCCTCGGCCTCGCGCGCCAGCCTGCCGGCGGTGTCGAGCGCGCGCTCATGCGAACGTGTCGCCTCGACCGCCGGTATCGAGTCGTCGATCGCCACGAGGCGCGCCTCGTCCCACCCGCCGACACGGCCGAGCTGCTCGGCGACCGTCGCCGCGCTGCGGGAACGGGCGGCTTCGAGATCTCCGCGCCGGCCTTCCGCCGCGGCGCGGGCGCTACGCTCCTCGAGGACGGCCGTCACCTCGTCGGCCCGGCCGAGCACCCCCTCGTCCGGCTGCGTCCGCGCGCGCTCCGATCGGGTTTCCGCCAGCTGCTCGTCGATGCTCGCCAATCTCGCGCGGGCCGCCTCGAGCTCGCCGAGCAGCCGGTCGAGGATGGCCACTGCGTCGGTCGGCAGGTCGTCGAGCGTCGCGTCACCAGCCGCGAGGTCGCCCTCGAGCAGCGTCAGCTCGGCGGCAACCGGTCCCGCCTCCTCGATGCGGCCCAACCGGAGGACCCGCTCTCGGAGGACGCGGATCCGGCCGCGCATCTCCTCGCTCCGCGCCACGAGCTCGTTGCGGTCTCGGTGGGCGGCGGCGTGCTCGGCGGGCTGGTGCGCAAGATCGGCGATCTCGCCCCGCAGCTGCTCGATCCGCGCCAGCAGCTCATTCAGCGGCGGCTTGCTTCCGGACGGGACGAACGACTCGCGCAGCTGGGCGCGGAGCTCCTGCTCGAGGTCGACGGCGCTCGACCCGCCGAGCCCGGCGCTGGCGCCATAGATCCGGCCGCGCACGCCTTCGGTGGAGAGGCTGTGGAAGTTCTGCAGCTCGCCGAGCCCGAAGGCGAAGATGTTGTTGAACAGGTCCTTGTCCGCTCCGCGCAGGAGGCGGTCGAGCGTCTCCTGGCCGCCCTGGCTGCCGTTCGGGGCACGGACCACCAGCGTCCCACCTCCGCCGCGCTCGCCGTGACGCTCGACGACCCAGCGCTCCCCCTCCGCCGTGCGCAGCACGAGCCGCCCGCCGCGGCGGCCGCCGGCGAAGGCGGGATACCAGGTGCGCCCATCGCGCGTCGCCTCGAAGCCGAACAGCAGGGCGCGAACCGCGTTGAGGAACGTCGTCTTGCCGGCCTCGTTGTCGCCGCGAATCACCGTCAGGCCCTCGCTGAGGGCCCAGGCGGCTTCGTGGAAGCGGCCGAACCCGTCGAGCTCGATGCGCTCGAAGCGCATCAGCGATCCTCCTCGGCGGCGAGCAGCAGGTCGAGACCGAGCGCTTCGGCGTCGTCGAGCAGGTCGCCCGACAGCGCTTCGTCCGTCGGTCGCGACGCGGCGAGGAACTTCCGCCCGCGCTGCGACTCCTCGAACAGCGGCGCGATCGCCCCGCGCAGCGCCGCGTCCCAGCGCTCGTGCTCCTCGGGGTCCGTCGTCCGTCCGCTGCGCCGCGCGGCCGCGACGGTCCGCAGAAAGTCCCCGACGAAGTCGGGGGCGTCGCGCCGGACCCCGATGTCGATCTCCGAGCGCGTGACGTCGCGGACCGACTCCACCCAGCCGAAGGGCCGCATCCCGGCCGTCTCCTCGTTGAGCAGCTCGCGGAGATCGCCCGGGTAGCCGTGGCGGGCCAGGTGCGCGTGCAACGGCCCGCGCCCGCTCAATCGGAGTCGAATGACCAGCGACCGCCCATCGGCTCCGTCGAGGGCCGAGCCCACCGCCTCCCGGCACGCTCGCGCCAGTGCCTCGTCGTCGGGAAGGCCGGCGATCGAGACCTCGACCGGCTGCCAGCGGACGACGTCGGTGGCGACGAAGCGTGGAGTGACCCGGCGAGCCGCGTCGACATCGACGACGTAGCAGCCATGCGCCCCCAGCTCGCCGGGATCGCGACCCTGGGGAATGCCGCAGTACCAGGCCGGAGGATCGGCGAGCACCTGCCCGGGTTGGTGGATATGGCCCAGCGCCCAGTAATCCATGCCCGACGCACGCAGGTCGGCCGCCGAGCATGGCGCGTAGTTGTGATGGCCGGGCTGATCGCCGACGTTCGTGTGCAGCAGGCCGACAGAAAACGGGGCGGCCGGCTCCGCCCGGAATGCGGCTGCGTAGTTCTCCGTGACGGCCGAGCGTGGATAGGATCGCCCGTGGATGCGCGCGATCTCTCGGCCGTCGCGAACGACCGGCGCCGACTCGCCGGCGCCCGTCCCGAACCTGTGCACCGCCGCCGGAAACTCCAGCGACGGTGCCCACGCCCGACCGTCGAGCGGATCGTGGTTGCCGTGAACGACGAAGCTCGCGATGCCTGCCGAGGCAAGCTCCCCGAGGCCGTCGCGGAAGCGAGTCTGGCCCAGCAGGGTGGGGCTCTCGACCTCGAACACGTCGCCGGCGACGACGACGAAGTCGACCCGTTCGTCGAGCGCGGTGCGGACGACGTTGCGCCAGGCGTCGATGGTGGCGCTGCGCAGGACGGCGAGGACGTCGGGCGGCGCCTGCGCGCTCAACCCCTCCAGCGGGCTGTCGAGGTGAAGGTCACCGGTGTGGAGGAAGCGAAAGGGCTCGAGAGACGACACGGCCCGCCAAGCGTAGCCGATGGCAGTGACAGCTCATCGGTCGCGAGGCGGGCCGCGTCGGGTCCGTCTCAGGCATGGCGCCGACCGCTTCCCCCCATGTCGACCACGGGGATCGCTGCGGCCGGCGTCAGCAGGCCTGCTTACCTAGACGGTGCGCCGTCCGCTGAGCAGCTGGAAGACGAGCACGATGGCCGCGATCACCAGCAGCAGCCAGATCAGGCCGCCGCCGATGTTGCCGATCAGGCCGAGAAGCCAGAGGACCAGCAGGATGACGATGATCGTCCAGAGCATCGGGTTCTCCTCAATCGATTCGTTCCCCTCCGTCCTCGCAGGTATGGCAGATTGCGTGCCAGCCGACCGAGCGAGCGATCAGTCGCCCTGTGGACGACGCTGCTCGATGACCTGGTACACGAGGAGAACGGCGGCGGCGAGCAGGAAGAGGTTGACCCACTGGCCCAGGCGAAGCAGCACACCCGCCAGCCAGAGGACGAGCGTCGCGGCGGTCAGGAGCCAGATCATCGGATCGGGTTCAGCAGTGCGGCCATGGCCATCACGCCGAGGACGACCAGCAGCATCACTGCGAACACGATGATGCTGCCCGCGAGGACGACGCCCCGGTCGCTCATGCGGCCAGGACGCCCATGAGCTGGTCGACGTGCTCGGCGGGCTTCACCTGCGGCAGCACGTGCTCGATCGTGCCGTCAGGGCCGACGACGAACGTCGTGCGTTCGTTGCCGAAGTACGTGCGCCCGGCGAACTTCTTCTCGATCCACACACCGAACGCCTCCGCCACGCGATGGCCCTCATCGGCCAGCAGCGGATACGGCAGGGCGTATTTGGCGCGGAACTTCGCGTGGCTCTTCACGCTGTCGGGGGAAACGCCGAACAGGTCGATGCCGGTGCCGGTCACCCGGCTCCAGCTGTCTCGGATGCCACATGCCTGCGTCGTGCAGCCGGGCGTATCGTCCTTGGGATAGAAGTACAGGATGTAGCGGCGTCCGGAGAGCGACGCGCTCGAAACGACGCTGCCGTCGTCGGTGCTCATCTCCCAGTCCGGCGCGCGGTCGCCTTCGGTGAGTCGCGTCATGCGTCGAGTCTAGCCGTCCTCGCCCATCTGCTCGATCGCGACCAGGACCGGCGGAAGCTCGCGACGCTCGATGCGTTCGGCGAGCGCGGCGGCGAAGGCATCGACGGCGCCATCATCGGCTTCGGCGAGATCGTGCCCGACGCCGTCGAGCACCTGCCGCAACGGCTGGTTGCCGCCGTCGCGAAGGACCTGGGCAAGGAGCTGCGACTCCTCGGGATCTGCCCACGCATCGTCGCTGCCGTGGGCGATCACGATGTTGCGGTGGAGCATGGTGGCGAGGGCCAGCACCGGCGTGTGGAACGCCTGCTCCCAGGCCGCCAGGTTGAGCTCGACTGCTTGGTCGCCGATGCGCACCGCCATGGAGGCCTCGCGTCGCTCGGCGCGCTCGATGAGTTCCTCGGAGGACCGATCCAGTGCGTCGACGAATGGATGGCGGCGGTCGGCGCCGGTCCGCGCGCGCTCGGCGACTCCGCGACGCAGGACATCACGCAACGATCTCGCCGATGGACCGATGAGCCCGACCGCGCCGATGGCCGGGTCGCCGATGGCGACGCTGACGGCGATGGCGGCGCCCTCGCCATGGCCAACGATGGCGCAGCGCCGCAGGTCGAGCTCACGCCGCGAGCGCATTGCGCCGATCGCATCGCGCGCGTCGTCGATGCGGGTGAAGAGATCCGTCCGCGCCCACTCGCCTTCCGAGTCGCCGCAGCCGCGCGGGTCGTAGCGCAGACTCGCCACGCCGCGGTGAGCGAGGGCGCTGGCAAGGCGCGCGAAGATGCCCTGCTCGGGGCGCGCGTCGCGTGCGAACCAGTCCGAGTGGCCGGTGCGGTCCCAACCGCCGTCTCGATCGCGCGGCAGCCAGGAGGGAACGAACAGTGCCCACGGCACGCGGCCATCGGCGTGCGGAAGCGTCAACGTCGCCGACAGCATCACGTCGCCGGCGCGAAAGCGGAGATCCTCGGAGCCGGTCACGCAGGCGATGGTACGCGCGCCGTTCTCGTCGGGCGTCTCCGACCGCTCGGCGGGCAGCCTCGGCCGCACAGTGTTCAAGACTCTTGAACACTGACAACGATAGCCCCGGCGACTTATCAGCGAATTACTGCTCGCTTACCGCCAGCCCGTCAGGAGAGCAGCGGCCGCCAGGTGCCGAGCGCGAGGCTGACGCCGACGGCGACGACGGCCAGGCAGATGGCCGCCGCGATCCAGGCCAGGTCGCGCAGCGTCACCCGCTCGATGCGTGCCGCCGTCCTGCACTCGGAAGCGCCGAAGCCGCGGGCCTCCATTGCCAGCGCCATCCGGCTACCGCGCCGGACGGCGCCGACGAGGAGCGCCATGAGCTGACCGGCGAAGAGCCGAACGACCGCCACGGGTGACCGGCCGGCATCGACGCCCCGTGCCCGCCGCGCCATGCCGATGGTCTGCCACTCCTCGGCCAGCAGTGGCACGAGCCGCAGGGCGGCGAGCGCGCCGATCGCGAAGCGCGGCGAGGCATGCAGCTGCTGGACGAGCGAGTCCGCGATCTCGGTGGGCTGGCTGGTCGCCGTGGCGAGGACCCCGGTCGCGGCGATGGCCACCAGCCGCGCGGCCAGCCCGAGGCCGTCCACCAGCGTCTCCGCGCCGATCCGGACCGGCCCCAACGAGACGACGATCGGACCAATCTGCTCGGGTGCAAACAGGATGTTGGCAACGCCGATCGAGACGGCCGCCAGTCCGACCACCCACCCGCGCCCGATCAGGCCGGCAGGGGACAGGCCCGAGAAGGGCAAAGCGCACGCCAGCCCAACAAGCACGATGAGCGCCGTGACGCCGTCCAGCGAGGCGAACAGCACGATCAGGAGCGCGAGCGCTGCCACCAGCTTGGCAACCGGGTTGGCGCGCGCGAGGGGAGCGCCCGGATCCGGAACGAGCGGCGTGAGCAGCTGCATCAGCGCGCGCCCTCGAGCCGCAGCGTCCGGTCGGCGAGGGCATTCACGAAGGCGCGGTCATGCGTCACGAAGCCGATGCCCCGACCGTCGTCGCGCAGCGCGGCCAGCAGATGCAGCAGCTCCCCCCACGTGCGGCGATCCTGGCCGAAGGTCGGCTCGTCGAGGATGAGGAGCGCGGGCGCCGTGGCGAGCGCCGTTGCCACCGACAACCGGCGCTTCTCGCCACCCGACAGGGTGAAGGGATTCGCCCGCGCCAGGTGCGTCAGGCGCAGGCGCTCCATCAGCTCGTCCGCACGGTGCGCGGCCGCATCGGCCCCGATGCCGGCGCGGCGCGGGCCGAGCGTGAGCTCATCGCGCACCGTGCGCGCCAGGAACTGGTGCTCGGGATCCTGGAACACGGTGCCGACGTGGCGAACCAGCTCCGACGCGCGCCAGTCGGCGATCGGCTCGTGGCCGTGCCCGGGTGCGAGCGCCTCCGTCGCGAGCACACGCCCGATGCGTGGCCGCAGCAGGCCAGCCAGCATCAGCGCCAGCGTCGACTTGCCGCTGCCGTTGGGCCCGACGATGGCCAGTGCCTCGCTCGAGCGCAGCTGGAGCTCGGTCGGCGCGACGGCATCGGCGTCCGCACCCGGATAGCGGAAGGTGGCGTGCTCGGCGATGACCAGTGCCGAGGGGCGGGAGGTGGCGCGACGTGGTGGCGCGGGCGGCGGCTGATCGGGCACCCAGACGCCGGCGTCGGCCAGCTGCGCGCCACGCGCCCGGAACACCTCGCCCGGCCGCCCATCGGCGACCACGCCACCGCCTGCCTCGAGCACGACGACACGGTCCACCAGGGCGACCGATTCGTCGACGCGGTGCTCGACGAGCAGCATCGTCGCGCCGATGCGCTCGAGGACGCGCGCCAGCACCTCGCGGATCTCGGCCGCGCCATCGGGGTCGAGGTTCGCGGTCGGCTCGTCGAGCATGAGCAGGCCGGGCTGCAGTGCGAGCGTCCCGGCCAGCGCGAGGCGCTGCTGCTCGCCACCGGAGAGGGCGTGCGTCGGACGGTCGCGCCCGTACGGGAAGTCGACCGCGGCAAGCGCCGCGTCGACCCGCGGCCAGATCGCTTGGGTCGGGACGCATCGGTTCTCGAGCCCGAAGGCGACGTCGTCGCCGGCGCGACCCATCACGATCTGCGACTCGGGATCCTGGAAGAGAAGGCCGGTGCGGTCTCGCGCCTGGCGGGGGTCGCGACCGTCGACCAGCAACGACCCCTCAGTCTCGGCGCCGCCGCCCGGGTCGATCAGCCCGGCCAGCGCGGTCAGCAGCGTCGACTTGCCGGCTCCCGACGCGCCCAGCAGCAGAACTCGCTCGCCCGGCTCCACGACCAGGTCGACGCCCCGCAATGCCCACTCTCGGCGGCCGGGGTGCCGCAGGCCCCAGCCGCGTGCCTCGATTCGCGCGGGTGGCGCCGCCGGGCTTCGCATGCCGGCATTGTGGGTGGTCGCCGGCTCAGACCTCGGCCTGATCACGCCCCGCCGCGAACTCGTGCAGGACGCCGGTCGCCACCAGGGCGCGGAGCAGCAGCCAGGCGCCGACCCCGGCGATGAGCGCCCCGCTGACCGCTGTCGCGCCGGCGTACACCAGCTGCGCGTTCAGGCCGAAATCGGGGTAGTACACGACGATGTCGTGGACGGCGGCCGCCAGTCCGGACAGCACGCCAGCCAGGACCGCGAACGTCAATCCCCATGACCGATACAGGCCGATGGCGAACGCGACCTCTGCGCCGGCGCCCTGGATCGCCCCGGAGATGAGCGCGTCGATGCCGTACGGCGACCCGAGCAGCACCGACACGGCGGCCGACACGAAGCCGCCGAACAGCGCCGCGCCGGGACGTCGCACGATGAGGCCGACGAGCACGGCGGGCAGGAGCCAGACGCCGTACATGATCGCCTGTGATGGCGGCAATGCCAGGAACAACGGCTCCATCGCGGCGTAGATCGCGTTCCACGCCAGGAACACGACGCCGAACGCGACCGCAATGACGGCCGCAACCACGATGTCGACGACGCGCCACTCGTTTCGAGGGCTGGTGGTCATGTGCTCACTCCTTCTTCGCGCGTCCGCTCGACAACCAGCAGAAGTCCCGACTCCAGCCGTACCGATGCGGGCGTCGCCACGATCTCGTTGCTCAACCCGCGGGAGCGCCCCATATGGAGCGTCGCCGCATCGAGCGGCCAGCGCAGGCCGGCGGTGGTCACCCCGATGGCCTCGCCACCGATCGGCAACAGGGTCACCAGGTCGCCGATGCGTCCATCCAGCGCCAGCGGCTGGTCCGGATGAACGATGCGGACCGTATTTCCGGCGTGCACGACGCGCACGCGCCGCCCGCGAAGGGCGGGATCGGCAAGCAGCAGCAGGTTCGCCAGCTCGTGGTCCAGCCTGTCGCCGCCGATCGCACCGAGCAGCACGATCTCGTCGGCGCCGAGCTGCATCGCAGCCAGGAGGGCGAGCTCGGTGTCCGACGCCTCCTTGTCGGCCGGATGCTGCTCGACCTTCACACCGGCCTGGGTCAGGCGATCGACGAGGGACGGATCGGTCGAGTCGAGGTCGCCGATGAGCAAATCGGGCCGGCGGCCGAGCCGCTCGAGCGACGCGGCGCCGCCGTCGGCCGCGATGACCCGCTCGGCGCCGTCAAGCCAGGCCGCATCCGCCGGGTCGAGGTCGCCGGACGCGACCACCGCCACCTTCATCGGTCCTCCATTCGTGCCGGAGACGACGAACGGCACGCCGTTCCTCTTCTCCGATGATCGAGGGGCGCGCCGTGGCAGCAGCTGTTTCGACTTCCTTCGCCGGCATGACCCGGATCAGGTTCGAGGGTCTGCGAATGCATCGGCATCCGCACTCTCAGCGCTGGTCGCGCTCCCCTGTCGCTTGGTGGGTTGTGCGTCCAGCCTAGCACCCACCCTAGAATCGGTCGATGCACCCCAATGTCGCCCGCGTGACCGACGCTGCCCGCGCCGCGGGCGTCGACATCAGCGTCGAGCGCTTCCCCGAGGGCACGCGCACGGCCGCGGACGCCGCCCGCGCCGTGGGCTGCGAGGTCGGCCAGATCGTCAAGTCGCTCGTCTTCATGGCCGATGCGCGCCCGGTCGTCGCGCTCGTCTCGGGCGCCAATCGCGTCGACCTCGGCCGCCTCGCCACAGCCACCGGGGCAACGGAGGCACGGCGCGCCGACGGGGACGAGGCGCGCGCGGCGACCGGCTTCGCGATCGGCGGCGTGCCGCCATTCGGCCATGCCAGCCAGGTCGCCGTCGTCATCGACCGGGACCTGCTCGCCTTCGACCGGGTATGGGCGGCCGCCGGCCTGCCGGACGCGGTCTTCGCGATCGCTCCGGATGACCTCCTGCGGGCGAGCGGCGGCACGATCGCCGACGTCAAGGAAACCTGACGCCCAAGCCGATGCCCCCATCGACGCTGTTCGCGCTGCTCGTCGTGGCCGGTTCCGGCGTCGCTGCGATCTCGTTGCTCGTGCTGCGCCGCACCGATGCCCAACCGGGCCGCGCGCGCCGGCTTGCCGGACCGCCCGAATTCAAGGTCGGGCACCTCGTTGATGGCGAGCTGCCGGATCGAGCCGTGCGCGTCGCCGGGCGCATCCGCTGCCGCGATCCGCTCGAAATGGGCGATGGCGAGCGCCTGGTCGCCTTCCACCGCGACGTCGAGGTGCACGCCGGCGGGCGCTGGCGGAGCATCGAGCGGCTGCGCGAGACACGCTCGTTCGACCTGTGGGACCACGACGGATCCATCGCGCTCGACCCCGCCCGCACCGAGGAGCCGCTCATCGTCATCCCGAGCGTGTGGCGCGGCCGGGTCGACGAGCTGGAGGAGGCGCACGCCGCTGCGGCCGCTCGCGTCGGCGCGCGTCACGGGCCACCGGACGCGGCGCGGGCGATCACCCGCACGATCAACGTCACCGATCGCCTGCTCGTCCTGGCGCGGCCGGAGCGCGATGGCAGCGGCCGGACGCGGCTCGAGCCGCCCGCCGGCGGTTACCTCATATCGGCCCTCGAGCTCGACGATGCCATGCGCCTGCTCGGCGGGCGCAATCGGCGCGCCACGGCCGGCGCCGTCGTCGGCCTGGCGATCGCGATCGCGCTGGTCGCCATCGGCGGCATCGGTGCACTCATGAGCGCGCTGCTGGGCTGAGCCCCAGTTCCGAGCGCCCGTCCCGCAGCGGCAGCGGTACGGGGCGGACCGGTACGAACGACCGATCGCGCCCGCGACCTGCCGTTTCTAGCATCCGGTGCACGGTTCCTCACAGAAGCTCCATCGGACCAGGACCTCTGCCGGACCCGCACAAGGGAGTCTCGATGGCCCGAGCCGAGGCCGATGACGCGCTTCTCAGCGTGGCGCAGGCAGCCACCCTCCTTGGTGTGCATCCGAACACGATCCGCGCCTGGACCGACGGCGGCCGCCTGACGGCGTACCGCATCAACGCGCGCGGCGACCGCCGGTTCCGCCGCGACGACGTTGCGCGGCTGCTGGTCGAGGACCGAGCGAGCGCCGATGCTCTGCCGTCGACGGGATCGGGCTCCACGGGGCGCGACGGCGAGCTGGCCATCTTCGCTCGCATCGCCGCCGGGCTGGCAGCATCTCCGACCAGCGCCGGGGTTGCCCGGACCGTCGTCGAGGCGCTGCGCACCGAGATCGCCGTCGAACGGGTCGCCGTGTACGTCAGCGATGGGGAGCGCCTCGAGCTGGAGGCACACGCCGGCTTCGGCGAGCCGCCACCCGCCACGCGCGAACCGATCGTCGGCGCCCAGGCGCGCGAGGGCGCCGACGTGGCGCTCAGCCTCACCACGCGGCGCGGGAACGCCGGCCTGCTCGTGATCGACGGCGCGGCGGCGGACTCCTTCACGCCGCCCTTTCTCCGCTCGCTGCTCGCGATCGTTGCCACCACGATCGCCAGCACGCGTCTGCTCGGCCGGGCGCGCCGAGAGCTTCAGCGTGCCCGCGCCCTGCGCTCGGTTACGAAGGAGCTGACCGGCACGCTCGACCTGAACGCCGTCCTCGGCGAGGTGGTCGATCTGACGCGGTCCCTGTTCGAGGCCGACAAGGCCGGCCTGTGGCTGGTGACCGAGGGCGACTTTCCGTTCCGTGTCGCGGCGCAGCATGAGCTCAGCGAGGACTTCCTGGCGCACGTCGCAGCGCTGCGCGGCAACGAGGACTCCATCGGCCTGCGTGCGCTGAAGGAGCGGCGGCCGCACTGGATGCGCAATGCCGATACCGACCAGGGCATCGGCATGCTTCGTGAGACATACGCCGCCGAGGGCATCCGAACCGTGTGCCTGGTGCCACTGGTCGGTGGCAACGAGCGCCTGGGCCTGCTGGGCCTCTACCACCGGCGCGATCGGACCTGGCCGGCCGAGGAGGTGGCCCTGGCGCAGGCATTCGCCGATCAGGCGGCGGTCGCCATCCAGAACGCACGCCTCTACCGCTCGGTGGCGGCGCAGGCGGCGCGCATGAAGTCCATTCAGGATCTCTCCGCGCGGCTCAACCGCCTGACGGACGTCCGCGCCATCGCCGAGGCGATCGTTGCCGAGGCGCGCCCGCTGGCCGAGTACCACGACATCCGGGTCTACCAGGTCGATGCCGTGCGGGGAATGTGCGAGCCGATCGCGTTCACGCGCGAGATGCTGGCCGACGACGCCGTCAACCCGGAGGACCTGCTGCGGGTGGCGGTCGGCGAGGGTTTCACCGGCTGGGTCGCCCAGCATGGCGAGCCGCTGCTGATCAACGACGCGCTCGACGACGAACGCGGGCAGACGATCGAGGGCACCGACGACGTCCCCGAGTCGATGCTCGTCGTGCCGATGCTCTACGAGGGCAAGGTGCTGGGGGTCATCGTTCTGAGCCAGCTCGGCTACAACCGCTTCACGAATGACGACCTCCAGACCATGAGCATCTTCGCCGGCTACGCGGCGCAGGCCATCGCCAATGCCACGACGTACGAGCGGCTGGTCGCCCAGTCATCCGAGCTCGCGCGACGCGCAGACTCGCAGCGACGGCTGCTCGACATCAACGAGCGCCTCTTGTCGACGCTGGACGAGGCGGGCGTGCTCGAGACGATCGCCGACGGGCTCCGAGACGTGGTCTCGTATGACAACCTGTCCATCTACCGCGTCGACCACGACCTGCGTGCCATGCAGCCGGTGCTGACCCGCGAGCGCCACGCCGACGAGGTCAGCCGCTACATCATCCCCTTCGGCCGCGGGCTCATGGGCTGGGCCGTCGAGCACTCGCAGCCGATCCTCGCCAACGACGCGCTCGGCGACCCTCGAGCCCTCCAGATCCCCGGAACCCCCGAGGACCCCGAGGCGGTCGTGGTCGTCCCGCTCGTCGCCGACGGCGAGGTGCTCGGCGCCCTGAACGTCTCGCGGGTCGGCGGCCCGGAGGTGTACTTCAGCGACAGCGACTTCGAGCTTGTGCAGCTCTTCGCGGCCCAGGCCTCAATCGCCCTGCGCAACGCCGATGCTCACCATGCCATCAGCCAACAGGCCGAGACCGATGCGCTGACCGGGCTCGGCAACCACGGCGCCTTCCAGCGCGACCTCGGCACGTTCGTCGAGCGCGCCGCGTCGGCATCGCGACCCGCCGACCGTCGCCTGGCGGTGCTGATGATGGACCTCGACCGCTTCAAGGCCTACAACGATCGCCACGGCCATCCCGCCGGCGACGCCCTGCTGCACCGGGCGGCCACCGCCATCTACGGTGCCGCGCGCAGTGACGATCGGGTGTACCGCTACGGCGGCGACGAGCTGGCCCTCATCCTTCCGGGCGCCACCGCGGCCGAGGCGGCCCGCGTCGGACAGCGCGTTCGACGCGCCGTCGCACGGCTGACGGTCGGCGACGCCACGCCGGTGACGATCACCGTCGGCGTGGCCGGCATGCCCGGTGACGCCGATGACCGAGCCGGACTGATCGCGGCGGCCGACACGGCCCTCTACTACGGCAAGCGCGCCGGCGAGGACCGGGTGGTGCGCGCCGATCAGCTGACCGCCGACGTGGGCGACCTGCGCGGCACGCTCGAGGAACTCGCGTCGGCCGCACTGCGCGAGAGCGACGACGAGCACGCGGTCGAGCACCTCGTCGAGCGGGCGACCCTGCTCACCGCCCCGCACCACGAGGAGCAGGCGTCGTTGCGCGACGCGCTGCTCACCATCGCCCGCTCGCTGGACGCCGGCGTCGGTGGGCGCGGCCACGCGGACCGGGTGGGACGCCTTGCGGCGACGGTGGCCGAGACGCTCGCCCTGCCAGACGATGAGCAGCGCTGCGTCGAGCTCGCCGCGCGGCTCCATGCGCTCGACGAACCGGGCGTCGCCGAGCTGGCGCCGGTACCGTCGCTGCGCGAGGTGTCGGCGCTCATCAACGACTATCGTCGGATGGTCGCCGACGGCCAGCGGCGCGGGCGCCGCGCGGCCCGGGCGCGTGGGCCGGTCGGCGCGCACATCGTCGCCGCGGCCAATGCATATGACGAGCTGACGTCAGGCGTGCGCCAGCCACGCATCGGGCGCGCCGAAGCGCTCGCTCGACTCGCACGCGACCCCGCCACCTACCGCGCCGACGTCCTGGCGGCCCTGGCCGAGGCGGTCGAACAACGCGCGGATCCCGGTCGCCGGCGCCGATCCGATGACGCACGCGACACGGAGGCTCGCGGCGCGGCCTGAGGTAACATCGGCGCGCCGATGATGACCCGCCGCCTCGCCTCGCTGCGCCCGATCCGGGTCGCGAGCCTGGCTCTGGCGGCCTCGATGGTGCTCGCCGCCTGCTCCTCCGACAGCCCGCCGGCGACGCCGTCGCCGATTCCGTCGGGGTCCCCCACTGGGCCTTCGCTCACGCCGGCGCCGACACCGACGCCGACACCCACGCCGGCTCCGACGCCGCGCTTCACCAACGAGCCGGACGAGGAGCTGGCCGCGCTCATCCCAACCTCGGCCGCCGGTGCGACGGTCGCCGTCGCACCGTTCGACGAGTTCGCGCTGACTCCAGGTGACGTGGCAACGGCGTACGGCGAGCTGGGCAACCGGTTCGCGTCGCTGGTCCTGGCGTACGTCGGTCAGCCCCGCACCAGCCTGTATGCCATGCGCGTCGACGGCGACCCGGTCGCGACGGACGACCTCGAGCCGTACCTCGCCACCGCCGGCCGCTACGTCGGCATCGCCGGGCTGGATCCCGACCCGTGGGAGAAGGCTGTAGCCGGCGGCCACGCCGTCTGGGTCCGCCCAGAGGACAACGCGACGGCCCTCGGCACGATGATCTACACCTGGTCCAGCGGCGAGTTCGTGTTCCTGCTGATCGGCGTCGACGACACGGTCAACCGCGCCATCATCGAGCAGCTGCCGGGTGAGCCGGCGCCATCGGCCAGGCCGTCGGCCTCGGAATCGGCGAGCGCCGAGCCGACCGAATCGCCGGGTGGCTGAGCCGCAGGCACGGAACCGGCTGTAGGCTGACGCACGATGTTCAAGACCATCGCCTACGGCATCTCGGTCATCGGGACCATCGCCACGCTGGCGCTGCGCCTGCTGGGTGCCGACGAGACGCTCACCTTCGGCATCAGCGCGCTGACCATCCTCGGGCTGGCGTACGTGCTCGGGCACGCGACCGAGCAGCTCGGCCTGGCGGCCGGGCCGCGCATCGGCGGCATCATGAACGCCACCGTCGGAAACATCGGCGAGGTGATCATCGCCTCGTTCCTGATCCTCGATAACAAGATCGAGATCGTCCACGCATCGATCACCGGATCGATCGTCGGCAACCTGCTGCTCGTGCTGGGGGCGTCGCTCCTCGTGGGTGGCCTGAAGAACGGCGTCCAGGAGTACGACGCCCAGACGACCGGCATGAACGCCACCTCGCTCATCCTGGCGACCATCGGGCTCATCGTGCCGGCCACCTTCGCCTTCCTCATCGGCGGCGGAGAGGGAACCGGACCGGGCGACCCACAGTTCTTCCGGATCGAGGCGCTCACGGTCGGGGTCGCGATCCTGCTGCTCGTCACCTACGGGGCGCAGATCTGGTTCTTCCTCACCTCGCCTGAGTCACCGACCACGGCCCATGCGCCGGAGGAGGTTCCGGAGTGGGGCTGGCGGCGGGCGCTGGTCATCCTGCTCGCATCGGCCGCGGCGCTGACCTTCTCGTCCGAGGTGCTGGTCCACACCCTGGAGCCGGCGGTGGCATCGCTCGGGATCAGCGAGTTCTTCATCGGCATCATCCTCATCCCGCTCATCGGCAACCTCGCCGAGCACGTCGTCGGCGTGACGCTGGCCTACAAGAACAAGATGGACTTCAGCCTGATCACCTCCATCGGCTCCGCGACGCAGATCGCCCTCTTCGCCGTGCCGGTGCTCGTCTTCTTCGGGCTCCTGGTCGGGCATCCGGTGACGCTCGTGTTCACGCCGCTCGAGGTAGTGGCCGTGGCCGCCGGCGTTATCATCGCCAGCTTCATCGCGCTCGATGGCAAGTCGAACTGGGTGGAGGGGCTGCAGCTGGTCAGCGTCTACGCGATCCTCGCCATCGCCTTCTTCTTCCTCACCTAGGGCGCGTGTCTATCATCGGCGCCGTGGTCGAAGACGAGCGGGACGAGTGGACCGGCTGGGATGACGGTGGCGACGATCGCGTCGGTCGCAAGCGTGATCGCCTGGCGCGCCTGCTGAACGTCGCGTCGATCCTGTACTCGAAGGGGAGCGGCGAGTCCGGCGTCCCGGTGGCGGAGATCGCGCGCCTCACCGGGATGACGACGCGGACGGTGTACCGCGACATCAACGCCCTGGACGAGGAGCTGGGCGTCCCCGTCTTCCAGGCCGGCCGCGGCCGATACGGCATCGACCGCAAGTTCTTCCTCCCCCCGCTGCGCCTCTCCGTCCCCGAGGCGATCGTGCTCTTCCTCGCCTCGCGCCTCATCGCGCGCTGGTCGGACCAGTACGACGCGGCCGTCGTCAGCGCCTTCACCAAGCTGGCCGATGCGGTCCCCCAGCCGATCGCGCGCCACGTGGCGGCGACCATGCTCGCCATCGGCGAGCACGATCCGAACGAGCCGTTCAGCCGCTCCTTCTCCGCCGTCGCACGTGGCTGGGCGGAGGGCCGAGTGGTCGAGATCGACTATGACCCCGGCAGCGCACCGCGCAAGATGGCGCGCGTGCATCCGTACTTCCTGGAGCCGGACGCGGCGCTGCGAAGCGTCTACCTCATCGGCTTCGACGAGGCGGCCAAGGCGATGCGCACCTACAAGGTGGAGCGCATCCGGACCGCGACCCTGACCCAGGACCGATACGAGATCCCCGACGACTTCGATCCCGACGCCTGGCTCGCGAACTCGTGGGGCATCTGGTCGTCCGACGGCACGCCGACGGTCCGGATCCGGCTCCGCTTCGACGCATCGGTGGCCCATCGCGTGCGCGAGGCGGTCTGGCATCGGTCCCAGGAGCTGAACGAGCTGCCACACGGCGGCGTCGAGCTGTCGGTGACGGTCGCCGGCATCGTCGAGATCCAGCCGTGGATCCTGTCATGGGGTGGAGCGGTCGAGGTCCTCGAGCCGACCGAGCTGCGCGAAGCGGTGGCCGCCGCGGTGCGCACCGCCGCAGCCCGCTATGGCGACTGAGGTCGAGGCCAAGTTCCTTGCACACGGACCGGAGCCCCTCGCACAGCTCGCGGCTGCCGAGCGCCTGGGTCGGGCAGCACTGGGTCCCGCTCTTACCTTCGACGAAGTCGACAGCTACCTCGATACCGATGACGGCCGCCTGGCGGCGGCCGGCTGGGCATGCCGCCTGCGCGAGCGCGCCGGATCCATGCGGGTCTCCCTCAAGGGCCCACCCGAGCCGCAGGGTGCCGCGTGGCTGCACCATCGTCCCGAGGTCGAGGCGCCGGCGACCGACTCGATCGATCCGAGCGGCTGGCCGCCGAGCGAGGCGCGCGAGGTGGTGGAGCGGCTGAGCGCCGGCCGCCCGCTCCACCAGCGCTTCCGGCTCGTCCAGCGCCGGACCGAGAGGCGCGTCGAGCTCGACGGTGCGCCGATCGGGACGCTGACCCTGGACGAGGTCTCCGTGCAGCACGGCGATGTGAACGTCGGGGCGCTGCTCGTGGTCGAGCTCGAGCTCGCGACCCCAGGCGACTCGTCGTCACTCGAGTCGCTGGGCGAGCTGGCCGAAGCCCTCGCCCAGCGTCCCGGGCTCGAGCCCGACGGGCGAACGAAGCTGGAGCACGCCCTCGCCATGATCGGGTCGACATGACCGCGGATCGCGTCCTCGCCTGGGCGCGAGCGCGGACGCTGCCCGAGTGGCTCGCCCTCGGCGCGGCGCTCGCCGTCTTCGGGTACGTCGGCTGGGACGGGGCGCTGTGGGACGCTCGCTATCAGCTGCTCCTGCACCTCATTGGCGCGGGAGCCATCGGGGCCGCCGTCGTGCTCGCCATTCGCGGCCTCCCGGTGCCTGTGACGCGCGTCGACCTGCCGCTCCTCGCGCTGCTTGGCGCGTTCGCCGTGGCAACCGCCTCGGCCATGAACCACGGCATGAGCCTGCGCGCGTACGCCGCGATCGCGGCGACCGCACTGATGCTGCCCGTGGCGCTCATCGCCATTCGGCATCGGCGCAGCTGGGTCGGCTTCGTCGTCGCCGCCCCGGTGCTCGTCATCTCGGTTCCGACGCTCATTGCGCTGCTCGCGCGACGCATCGAGTGGGTCGCGGTGGGTGCCCCCGGCCTTCCGCCGCTGCGCCTCGCGTCCGAGGGCACGCCGTTCGGCTCCGTCGCGGTGCCGCCCTTCGTGATTTGGCCGGCGTTCGTCGCCGCCGGCCTGATCGAGCCGGCGCCGCTGCGACGGGCGATCCGCATCGGCCTGGTCGCCGTCGGGATCCCGCTGACGATCCTGTCGGGCTCCCGCTCGGCGTGGCTGGCGATCGGCATCACTGCGGTCGTGGCGTTCGTGCCCTGGGCGTGGCGGCGGCGAGGCGCGCTGCGCGCATTGCGGCGCCCGGGACCCAGGACGCTGGTCGCCGGTGCCGTCGGCGTCGTCGTCCTCGGTGGACTGGCGGCCCTGGTCATCCCACGGGCGCTGTCGGTCACTTCCCTCGTCTACCGTGCCAGCCTGTGGAGAGACACCCTGAACGCGTGGGGGACCGATCCCGTCCTCGGCATCGGGCCGGGATTCATGCCCTACGCGCGGCAGGCGGCCGCGCCCGACTTCACGTTCCCGGTGCACCAGCCGCATTCACACAACCTCCCGCTCGGCGTCCTGGGCGATGCGGGCATCGTGGGACTGCTCACCGCGTTCGCCCTGGTGGTGACGCTGGCCTGGGTGGCGGGGCCGTGGCGCACGCGCACGCCGACGGGCCGGGAGGCCGGGCTCGTCCTGATCGGCCTGGGGGTCGGCGGCCTTTTCGAGGACCTGACCTTCCTGCCCGATTTCAACTTGATCGCGATCGTCGTGGCGGCCATCGCGCTGACCGATGCCGGGGCCGTGAGATGGGCGACGCTCCCGCGAGGCGGCCGCTCGACGGCCCTTGGCATCGGTGGCATCGCGATCGCGCTCACCCTCGGCACGGCAATGGTGGTGTCCGACGCCGGAGGCATCGCCTATCGCATGGGCGTCGATGCCGCGGCATCGGAGAACTGGAGCGCGGCAACGAGCCGTCTCGAGCGCTCGGTGGCCATCGACCAATGGCAGCCTTCCGGCTTCAAGGCGCTCGCCGTCGCCGCCGATCGCGCCGGCCAGACCGAGCTGGCGCGAGCTGCCGCGGAACGGGCCACCGCGCTCAATCCGGGGGACTCGGCGTCATGGATCAACCTGGCGCTGCTGTGCCAGGCGCTCGGCGACCGCGACTGTCAGTACCACGCGACCGAGCGTGCCGTCGCGACCGCGCAGTTCTTCGAGGCCGAGCTCCTCAACGCCGCGCTCAGCTACGAGGCCATGGGCCGCCAGACGGAGGCCGATGACGCCTACCGTCGCTCGCTGCTGAGCCAGCGCCTCACCGCATTCTCCGCCGACTGGCCGAGGAAGGTCCCCATCGGCGACGCCGCTTTGGAGGACGACTTCGGCGCGCTGCTGGAGTTCAACCGGCTGCTGGCCTGGTGGGACATGGACGAGCCGATCGACCCCGACGCGATCTCCGATCCAGCGACTCGAGCGCTCGCCCACGCGATGATCGGCGATCGTGCGAGCGCAGAGCGCTGGCTGGAGACGGCGCTCGACGTCGGGCGCGCCGAGATCGTGCCGTGGGACCTGGCCGTCGTGCTCCGGCATCACTGGGGCGAGAACGTCGACCGCGAGCTGGCGATCGCGGGCGCCGTCCGCGGCCGCGACTTCCCCGCTCCGGACGCCGAGCAGCGCGAGCCGCGGCTGACCTTTGACATCGGCGCCTTCCGCGCCTTCCCCGGCGACGGCCTCGTCGCTGGAGCGCGCCGCCTGCGAACCGATCCAACCTATCCGTGGGCGCTCGAGACGACGCTCCCCTGACTCAGGCGTGCTCGTCGAACGGGAGGCGCTGGATGAGCGCCAGGCGCGGCCGCTCGGTCGCCACCGCCGGCGCAACCGGCACCCGCAGCCACGCCGGGCTGACTGCGCCGAACCGGTAGCGGGCGTCGAGCCGGCGAGCGGAGATTGCCTCCAGCCCGAATCGGGCGAGTGCCTCGGCCATGAGGGTCCCCTCCCCGCGCAGCGCGTGCGAGACGACGCAGCGGTCGCCGTCGAGGAGCACCGCCTCAAGGCGCTCGCGCCGCGCGGCGAAGCCCCGCGCGTGCCACGGCTCGCCGCCCGTCCACAGCAGGTCGCTCGCGACGAAGGCGGGTCGGCCGGCACGTCCGTCGCCCGCCAGCCGCCGGCGCAGCAGGTCGAGATCCAGCCAGCCACCGTCGTCGAGCGCGAGCAGCCAGCCGTCCAGCACGACGCCGTCCTCCATCAGGCGCTCCGGCAGCTCCTCGCCCAGCTCCGAGAAGGTGGCCAGCGCGTCGGCCAAGCCGGCGGCCCGGAGTCGGATGAGCCGTCCGCCCTCGACCCAGGCCAGCGCGCGGATGCCCGGCCACCACGGCTCGAACAGCCAGCCGCGGTCGTCGAACGGCGCGACGCCGTCGGCCGGCTGCATCGGCGACAGTCGCGGCGGCAGCCGGGAGCCCGGCTCGGTCGGGATGGAGAGGTCGAGCTGCTCGCCGGGCACGGCCGGCCCGGTCAGGCCGTCTTGCGCCGGCGCTGGCGCGGGGCCTTGGCCTCCGCCTCGTCCTCGGCATCGGCGCCGGCAGCGACCTTCGCCTTCGTCCGCGACTTCGGCGCATCGGCCTTGGCTGCCTTGCGCTCGCTGCGCGCCGCCGCCACCGAGGCCTCGAGAGCGGCCATCAGATCGGTGATGTTCGTCGGCTCGGTGCGCGCGGCCGGCTCCGGCTTCTCACCGGCCACCTTGCGCTCGATGACGGCCATCAGTGCCTGGCGGTAGTCGTCCTGGTAGTCGTCGGCGCTGAAGTCGCCGGTCATGCTGGCCACCAGCTGCTCGGCCATCTTCTTCTCCGAGGCCTTGATCTCGATCTCGTCCTCGGGGAGGTTGAGCTCGTCCATGGCCCGCACCTCGTCCGGCCAGTGCAGCGTGGTGAGCAGCATGGTCTTGCTGAACGGGTTGAGCGCCGCGAGCTGCTCGCGATCCTTGAGCACGATCTTGCAGATGGCGCTCTTGTTCTGCTCGGCCAGGACGGACTTCAGCAGGTAGAAGGCCTTCGCGCCGATCTGCTCAGGCTCCAGGTAGTACGCCTGTTTCACGAACTGGGTGCCCGCCGAGTCACGCGAGGCGGCGATGAACATCTCGATCTCGATGGCGCGCATCGTCTTCAGCGGCACGGAGTCGATGTCCTCCTCCGTGACGACGACGTACTTGCCCTTGCTCCACTCGTAGCCGCGGACCGTCTCGGAGCGCGGGATGATCTCGTCGTGGTAGGGGCAGTACACCTTCATCTGGATCCGGTTCAGGCAGCTGGCATGGAGCAGGTTGAAGCCGATGCCTCCCTGCTCGGTCGCCAGGTACAGCTTGACCGGGATGGTCACCAGGCCGAACTGGATGGCCCCCCGCCACATGGATCGCGCCATAGGACGTCTCGTGCTCCTGTTCACCCGCGCGCGAATCGCCGTGCCCGTGCGACCCATCGTAGGCGGGCGGTGATGGTACAACGCTGGCGCAAATCCACCGGTACCCCATGGGTACCATGCGGATGGGCCATAGACCGATGCGGTCGCGCTGGGCAACACTCAGCCGGATGACTGACGCCACCGCTGCCCCACGCGCCTACGTCCTCGAGGACGACCCCGATATCGCCGCCCTCGAAGCCGATCTCCTGCGCGAGATGGGCTTCAGCGTGGTGACCTGCACCCGGATCGTCGAGCTCGGGGACCTCATGGACCTCGCCCTGCCCCACCTCCTGGTGGTCGACGTGATGCTTCCCGACGGTGACGGCGGCGACATCACCGAGCTGCTGCGCACCGCGTGGCCGGGGATCCCGGCCGTCTTCGTGTCGGCCGCAAACCGCGAGCGCCTCGCGGCACTCGAGCCGGTCGGACCCGTGGTTGCCAAGCCGTTCGACCTGGACGCGTTCAGAGAGGCCGTGATCCTGGCGCTCGACGGCGCCCGGGAGCTGCGCACGGCCTCGTGACCGCGGCGCCGCGCCTAGCCGACGAGCACGGCTCGATTCGGGCCGACGACGGCGACGCGCGCCTCGTGCACGGCCCCATTCGCATCGGTCAGGTGGTACCGATGCTCGATCCGCGCGACGGCCGACATCATGGCGTTGACCGGGCAGTACTGCGTCGCCGACAGCTCGATGGACCGCCGCAACGGCTCGGGCGCCACGTCCCCGGCCACCCGGTGCAGCACCACGATGTCGGTGTAGACCTTCGGATGCTCGTCGGCCGAGTCGGCCGTCACGTCGACCTCGTAGCTCGTCGCCGACTGGCGCTTCTTGCGCAAGATGCTGGCGACGTCCATCGCGGTGCATCCGGCCAGCGCAGCCAGCATCGTCTCCTTCGGCCCGGCCGCCGTGTTGCCGCCGTGCGGCGGGTCGGCGTCCATCACCACGGCGTGACCCTCCGCGGTGCGGGCCTCGGTTCGGCTCCGCTCGGGATCGACGACGGCGTGGATGCGAGTCGGCATGCTGCCAGCCTAGCCCAGGGAGACACTCCCAGATGCGCGTGATCAGGCCACAGTCGCTGGTTCCGGGCGCTCGTCGGCGGTCGATCCTGCTCGCTGCATCGATGCTCGCCGTCGGGCTGCTGGCCATCGAGCTGGCCGCCCTTGGCGTGAGCTCGACGGCGGCTGCCGCCCTGATGGGTGCCACCGCCGCGCTCGGCCTCGGTGTCGGGTCGGCGTGGCTCATGCGGGCCCTGCGCCCGGATCGGTCACGAGCGATGGCCGAGGCCCTGACCTCGCTCCTGACCAACGTGTTCGACGACACGTACACGCTGATCGTGGCCCCGCTCCTGCCGGTGCGCGACGTGGCGCGGCTCGACGGCATCCTGGTCGGCCCCGGCGG